>JAAZKO010000037.1 GCA_012799795.1 Minisyncoccota bacterium
GTGTTGATTCGTATCCTATAAACTTTGTTTGCCTAATTATTTAGCAATTTAATAGATAAATATTCAGTAACCAGGGTAGTTGAGGTTTTAAGATGGATAATCTTCGTTTTGGCACCAATTAGCTTAATTAAAAAAAGAACTTGGTTCAAAAATAAAAATGAGGAAACCCAATTTTCAAGCAGAGAATTGATCTAAATATTCAGTCGAAGACTTAACTTGTTCATCAACTGTAAAAGGTTATCCAACCAAACCATCAATAAACATCATCCAACCAATGGGAGCCAATTTTGTTTTATCACCCAATCTTTTTGCCATTAAATATACAAACACAATACTAATTTCTAGAGGATCATAAGTAAATAAAGACTTTTCTCCAGGGGGATTCATGCCCGGACTGTCTTTTGCAAGTTTAATTGCAATATCCATTACTTTAAAAGTTATGTCTCGATAAGTTTTGTGTATTGTTTTAACATCAATTTTTTTGTCTTCAAAATCTTTGTCAATTTCATCTAACAGGTTTATTAATGGCGAAGACAAATTTCTGGCTAATTGTGAAATTTTTGGATTATAATCTTTCATGAATTCTTCATGCGCTGAAGTGAATTCATTAATTGCACCTTCAAGATCTTTTGCTTGTTGTTCTTCTTCAAACCTTTCTTCCAACTCATTTAAGAACTCTTCTAAGGTTCTTTTTCCGTGCAGCCAATCTTCTGTCTCTTTGATAAAAGTGGCAAAACTGTCGCCTGAATCATTTGGTTGACCATTGGCTTTATTTTCTGGATTTTTGTTCATTTGGCGACCCCGACCGGATTCGAACCGGCGATCTTCTCCGTGACAGGGAGATATGTTAACCAACTACACCACAGGGCCATTTTAATCTGCGCTTGGATTATAAAAGGAAAACAGCAAAACTGCAACAAACAAGCGAAAAATTATAAAATAAGCTATAATAAAAAATAGAAAGAAAGGAATTTTATGATCGGATATATTATAGTAGCTCTAGTCCTTGTGGCTTTTTACGCAATGAGTATTTTCAACGGACTACAACGCTTAAAAACACAAATTAAAGCCAGTATTCAGGAGATCGGTAATCAATTAAAACGACAGGCCGGTTTGATTCCAAGTTTAGAAAATGCTGTTAAGGGTCAGCTAAAGCACGAAAAAGGCATTTATCAAATGTTGACCGAGGCCCGTAAATCAACTGTTAAAGCAGAACAAACAGGAAAGAGTGAAGATATCAATCAAGCCATTACTGATATCCAAAAATTGATTCCACAAATTCAGGTGGTGGTCGAAAGCAATCCAGAACTTAAGGCTAATGAAGCCATCACTAAGTTTATGGATGAGTTAACTGATACCGCTGATAAACTGACTTATGCTCGACGTAGCGTTATTGATCTATCTCAAGCTTATAACGAAAAATTAGTCGTTTTCCCATCCAATATCGTGGCCAAGATTTTTGGCTTCAAGGAGGAAAAGGGCTTGGAAACCGCTATGACCGGCGAACACGTTAGTGTCAGTCAAGAAGAAATGAAAGCTCCCAAAGTAGATCTTTAATTTCAATTCTGGCTCAGTAAACATTATAAAAGTTCAATTAGAAGGATAATTAGTTTATGACTCATTATCAATTAGTGACGAGTAATAAACGCCGATCCTGGCTGGTGATGATTGCCTTTGTGCTATTTATTACCGCAGTTAGTTACATCATCGCCATCGGCTTTGATTACCCCTTGTCTATCGTTGGCAGCGCTTTAATTTTCTCTGGACTTACGAGTTTCTTTAGCTATTATTTTTCAGATAAAATTGTGCTTAGCATCTCTGGAGCTAAACCAGCTAATCGTCAAGAACATTTTGATTTTTATACAATTGCCGAAAATATTGCTAATAGCCAGCGATTGCCAATGCCCAAACTGTATGTCATTGAGGATAGCGCCATGAATGCTTTTGCTACTGGTCGCAACCCCAAACACGCTGTGGTTTGCGCCACCACTGGTTTATTAACTAGACTTAACCGAAGTGAGCTAGAAGGAGTAATCGCTCATGAAATTGGACACATCAAAAATTATGACATTTTACTGATGTCAATTGTTTCGGTCTTAGTTGGCTCTATTGCTTTGCTGGGAGATTGGGTTTTACGCAGTTCAATGTATGGCAGAAAAAGAGAAGAAGATCGAAGCCAGTTGGATATAATTTTTTTCTTTTTAGCGATTGTTACGGCAATTTTAGCACCAATTATCAGTCAATTAATTAAATTAGCTATTTCTCGTCGTTATGAATTTTTAGCCGATGCTAATGCTGCCGCCATGACTAAAAATCCCGAGGGCTTGGCTAGAGCACTAATCAAAATCAGCCAAGATCAAGAACCTTTAGAAGCAGCCAATAAAGCGACAGCTCATTTATATATCAGTGATCCCTTAAAAAATATTAAGGGTGGCGTGGCTACTTTTAAGAACCTTTTCCAAACTCATCCGCCAGTAGCGGAGAGAGTGCTGGCGCTCAGAGCAATTAGTAATTAAAATAGCTAATTCCTTCTTAAAAAAGCCATAAATTCTGCTAAACTAATTCATATTGTGTCAAAAAAACAAGTAGATCAAAATCAGATTAAAGATATTGCAAAACTAGCACATATTCCAATCAGTGACATTGAAAGTCAACAATTAGCTAAAGATTTTGCTAAAACCTTAGCGGTTGTCGATCAACTTAAAACTGCAGATGTCAGTCGAATTGACAGCACTCATCAAGTAACTGCTTTTAAAAACGTAACAAGGGAGGATAAAGTCGACGAAAGTCTAAGCTTCACCCAAGCTGAAGCTCTCGCTAATGCCCCTCAACAAAAGGATGGGTTTTTTCTAGTACCAAAAGTTTTAACTACAGAAGACAATTAACTGGATAATAAAATGACTTTTAATCAACTAACTATTAAAGAAGCTTTAGATGCTTTGACAAGCGGCTCACTAAAAATTGAAAAATTATATCAAGATTTAGATTTAAGTATTCAAGATAAAAACAAACTCTATAATATTTATTTAAATTTTAATACTGATGCTAAAAAAGAAGCAAAATTACTAGAAAATACGCAACTTAAGGGTTTGCCGATTGCGGTTAAAGATAATTTTTGTAGTAAAAACTTGCCAACTACCGCTTCTTCAAAGATTTTGGAAAATTTTATCCCTCAATATGAATCTACCGTAACAAAACGTTTGCAAAAAGCAGGTGGGGTGATTGTTGGTAAAACTAATCTAGATGCTTGGGCCCATGGCTCTTCAACTGAAACTAGTGATTTTGGTCCAACCCTAAATCCTCGCAACCCCGATCACTTACCCGGCGGATCTTCCGGGGGTAGCGCCGCTGCAGTGGCAGCGGATTTATGTTTAGCAGCGATTGCTAGTGAAACGGCCGGCTCAATTAGGCAACCCGCAGCTTGGTGTGGCACTGTTGGTTTAAAACCGAGTTACGGTCGCGTCAGTCGCTTTGGAGTAATTGCTATGGCTTCCTCTATGGACACTCCTGGAGTAATTAGCAAAACCGTAGAGGATGCCTGTCTTGTTCTTAATAGTTTTGCTGGACCAGATTCCAGAGACGCAACCTGCTATCAAAACCCAGCTCCAGATTTTAGCAAATTTTTAGATCAAGATATTAAAGGCTTAAAAATTGGTCTGATTTATCATGACCTAGAGGGCTTAGAAGAAGTTAATGAAAAGCTCGCTCAAGAACTAGCTGTTTTGAGCCAATTAGGAGCTAAAGTGGAAAAAGTTCAGGCTCTTGATCCTCATCATGCCATTGCTGTTTATACCGTAGTGCAGAGAGCCGAAGTAAGTAGCAATCTAGCTCGATTTGATGGGGTGCGCTATGGCAAAGATCGAGCTTTTTTTGGCGATGAGGCTAAACGGCGAATTATGCTCGGCACTTTTATTTTGTCTAAAGGCTATGCTGAACAGTATTATAATTTAGCACAAAAGGTGCGCACTCTTTATTTAAATGATTTTGCGCAATTATTTAAAAAATACGATGTTTTAGTCAGTCCCAGCTCTCCGGGTTTTGCTAAAAAATTGGATGCCTCAGCCGGCTCTCCAATGTTTGGTGAATTGGAAGACATCTTGCTTGAAGCTAGCTCTATAAGTGGACTGCCAGGAATAAGTGTCCCTTATTATCGTGACCCCCAAAGCAATCTATTTCTGGGAGCTAATTTTGTGGCAGCAATGTGGCGAGAGGATTTAGCCATCAAAGTGGCTGATGCTTTTGAAAAAAATACTAAATGGAATACTTGGAGAAATCGTTAATGTCAGGAAATAATTATCAACTAGTTTGTGGTTTAGAAATTCACAGCGAACTTAAAACCAAATCAAAAATGTTTTGTGCTTGTAAAAACGATCCTTTTGCTGCCGGAAAACCCAACATTCACACTTGTCCAGTTTGCTTAGGTATGCCTGGAGGATTACCTTTGGCTAATAAAAAAGCCATTGAGTGGACTATTAAAATTGGTTTAGCTCTTAATTGCCAAATCAACTTGTTTTCAAAATTTGATCGTAAAAATTATTTTTATCCTGATTTACCTAAAGGTTATCAAATTAGCCAGCATGATATTCCTTTTTGTCATGACGGGTTTTTAGATACTAGTCAAGGTCGGGTAAGAATTCAGCGAATTCATCTAGAAGAGGACACAGCAAAATTAATTCATCAAAATAATTACACTCTGATTGATTTTAATCGCTCAGGAGTGCCTTTAGTGGAGATCGTCACTGAAACTGACATTAAAAACGCTCAACAGGCTAAAGAATACGCCCAAAAACTTAGACAAATTTTACGCTATTTAGACGTGGCAGATTGTGATATGGAAAAAGGCGGCATGCGCCTCGAAGCTAATATTTCTCTAAAGAAAAAAACTGATCCTGATGGCTTTTTACCAAACTACAAGGTGGAATGTAAAAATATTAATTCGTTTCGCTTTATGGAAATGGCAATTAATTATGAAATGGAGCGCCAAGCTAAATTGCTAGATCAAGGCCAAACTCCCAAACAAGAAACCAGGGGTTTTAGTGCTGAGTCAGGGAAAACCTTTAGTCAAAGAGCTAAGGAAGAAGCAGAAGATTATCGTTATTTTCCCGATCCAGACCTGCCTCCAATCGAATTCGAGCCTGCCGAAATTGCTCAAATTAAGCAAGAATTAGTTGAACTTCCAGACCAGTATGCGGCGCGTTTAAGTGAGGAGCATCAGCTGAGCTTAGACTTAGCTCAACGCTTAGTAAAAAACAAAAAACGAGCAGAATTTTTTGAGCAATTATTAATATTAGCTAAAAGAGAAAAAATTGAAAGTAAAAAAATTATTAATACTTTATTAAACAAAAAAATTGATTATCACTTGTCTGACGATCCAAAGAACACTATCGAAGAATATAAAAAACTCAATGAGCTCGAAGAAATGAGTCCTGAAATTATTACTGAATTAATCAAAGAGCTTCTTCAAGAAAATCAAGATGTAGTTGAAAAATATCAGTCAGGAAAAACAGAGGTATTGGCGTTTTTAATTGGTCAAAGCATGAAAAAAATTGCCAAAAAAGTTGACGTTAATCTAGTTAAAAAAGTTTTACTTGATCAATTGAATAATTAAGCTTAAGTTTGGGCAAACAAATTCCTTTCAAAATAAGATATACTAAGATCTAGATATGGCTCTGAAAAATAAAGACTTTGTTCATCTCCACACTCACACTGAATACTCAATTTTAGATGGTTTGAGTAAAATTCCTGATTTAATTAAAAGAGCTAAGAAATTTGGTCAAGAAGCATTGGCCATTACTGATCACAGCAACATGTACGGTCATATTGTTTTTTATAACGCTTGCAAAGAAGCAGGTTTAAAATCAATCATTGGAGCTGAACTCTATTTAGCTAAAAATTCCCGTTTTGACAAACAAATTAAAATGGGTAGCGACCAATTTCATTTGACCCTCCTGGCCAAAAATTTCACTGGTTACCAAAATTTAATGAAATTAATATCACTTGCCAATTTTGAGGGTTTTTCTTATAAGCCACGCATTGATCATGAATTATTAGAAAAATACAACGAGGGCATTATTGTGCTAAGCGGTTGTATGAGTAGCTACACTAGTCATTTGTTGCTAGAAGATAAAGAAGCTGAAGCAATAGAGTTGTTTAAAAAATATCAAAAAATCTTTAAAAATCGTTTTTATTTAGAAATCCAAAGACATCCTCACGTAACAGAAAGCTATGAGCTAAGTAAAAAACTAATTGCCATCGCCAGACAACTCAAATTACCGCTGGTGGCAACTAATGATTCTCACTATTTAAACAAGGATGATGCCGAAGCTCAAGATGCTTTGCTCTGTGTGCAAACAAGACGTTTAATTAGTGATAAAAAAAGATTAAAAATGATTGATAAACCAGATTTTTATTTTAAATCTAGTCAGGAAATGATCGAGGCTTTTAATGACATTCCTGAAGCAATCACTAATACTAAAAAAATTGCTGATCAATGTGAACTGACTATTCCTACTGGTAATTTAATTTTTCCCACTTTTGAATTGCCTAAGGGAGAAACTTATGCTAGTTATTTGGAAAAAATTGTTTATAAAGCAGCTAATAAAAAATTTAAGAAAATTACTAAAGAAATTAAAGGGCGTTTGGATTATGAAATTAAGATTATTAATGACAAGGGTTATCCAGCTTACTTTTTAATCACCCAAGACTTTGTCAATTGGGCAAAAAAAGAGGGAATTGCTGTTGGTCCTGGCCGAGGTAGTGCCGCCGGTTCTTTAGTTTCTTATTGTTTAAATATTACCACCCTAAACCCTTTAGAACATGGTTTGCCTTTTGAGCGATTTTTGAATCCGGAACGACCAACTCCTCCAGACATTGACATTGATTTTGCTGATATTAAGCGTGATGAAGTTTTAAAATATGTGGCTAATAAATATGGAGAAGATCACGTAGCGGCAGTAATTACTTTTGGACGAATGGAGGCTAGAGTAGCGGTTCGTGACATTGGTCGAGTTTTAGGCATGCCTTATGAGGAACCAGACAAAATTGCTAAATTAATTCCTAATGAACCAGGTCGGCGCGTGTCAATTAAACAGGCAATCAACACTCTACCCGAACTAGCCAATTATTATCAGCAGAATAAATTTAGAATATTGTTGGATTTAGCTATGAGGGTTGAGGGTACAATCCGTCAAGCCGGCATGCATGCTTGTGCAGTAATCATTGCCGATAAACCTCTATCTAATTACACGCCTATTCAAAAGGATTCACGCTCTGGCAAAACACTTACTCAACTCGATATGTATTCACTTGACTGTAATGTTAACGATGACGCAATTGGTTTATTAAAATTTGATTTATTAGGATTGAGAAACTTATCAATTATTCAAGAAGCCTTAGCCTTAATTAAAAAATATAAAAAAGAAGATATCAAAATTGACGAAATATCACTTGAAGATAAGAAAACTTTTAAGTTATTGGCAAGTGGTGATACCACCGGAGTTTTTCAATTGGAATCAGGAGGGATGAGACGTATCGCTAAAAGTTTAAAACCCAATAAATTCTCAGATATCACCGCTATGGTTGCTCTTTATCGACCAGGGCCAATGGATCTTATTCCTCGTTTTATTGAGGGTAAACACAATCCAGATATTATTGAATATCCTCACCCCTCACTAGAACCTTTTCTTAAAGAAACATACGGCATCATGGTTTATCAAGAGCAAATTTTAGAAATTGTGAATTACATGGCTGGTTATAGTTTGGGAGAAGCAGACGTTTTGCGTCGAGCAATTGGTAAAAAGAAAAAGAAACTTTTAGACACTAATAAAAACCGCTTTATTAAACAATCAGTAGCAAAAGGTTACAAGAAGGCTACAGCAGAGCGAGTTTGGGGCTTTATTGAAGCTTTTGCTAACTATGGTTTTAATAAATCTCATGCTGCCAGCTATGCCATGATTGCTTATCAAACAGCCTGGTTAAAGGCTAATTACCCGGTGGAATACATGACAGCAGTAATGAGCATTGAGTCAAATTCCCACTCAATGAATAGGGATGAAAAAATTGCCATCACTATTGATAATTGTCGGCAAATGGGCATTAAAATTTTAAACCCAGACATTAATCTTTCGGATAAAGATTTTACTATTGAAAAGGATCAAGAGTCTCTAGGAGGATTAGCCATCCGTTTTGGCTTAAATGCCATTAAACACGTGGGGTCCGCGGCTATTGAAAATATTTTAACTGTTAGAGAAAAAGAGAAAGAATTCCAATCGTTTACCCATTTTTTACAAAACACTAGTAATCGAAAAGTTAACAAAAAAACAATTGAAAGTTTAGTTAAAGTTGGAGCTATGGATCGCTTTGGCAATCGCTCTTCGATGCTCGAAAATTTAGAACAAATTAGACAAAGGGCTGAACAATATAATTCAGAAATTGATGGACAAGACAATTTATTTGCCAACATTGATAGTAAGAGTACAGAAATCAGAGATAGTTTTGTTGAATTAGAAGAATACCCCAAGCCTGAACTTCTATCTTTTGAAAAAGAATTATTGGGTGTTTATTTAACCAGTCATCCTTTAGCTGATGCGATGCAAGCACTCAATAAAAGAACCAGTATGAAAATTGCTGAAATCGATCCAGATCTTCACCAAGATCAAATTTTTCTTTTTGGCGGAGTGATTACAAAATTTAAAGAAGTCACAACTAAAAATGGGCAAACAATGGCTTTTGCCACTTTGGAAGATACTACTGGCAAGGTTGAATTTTTAATTTTTCCTAAACTTTATCAAAAATGGATTGGCCAATTGGCAGCAGACAACATTATTTTGCTAAGAGCCAAAGTCCAAAATCGCGATGGAGAACTAAAACTAATCGCTGAAAAAATCACCTTACCTAAAACTACTTTACCTCAGAAAGATTATGAAAATTATCAAGAGATTTTTGTAGCAAGAAAAACTAGTAAAGAAACGCTACAAAAGCTTGGAAAATTACTCAAATCTAATTTAGGAAAAAGCAAGATTGTCATTATTATACCCAATGGTAGTAAGGCTGAAAAAATCATTTTACCCTACCAAGTAGAGTGGAATAAAACTTTGGCTAAAGAAGTTGAAGAATTATTAAAATAAGCAATGAAAATTAGCAAAACTGCCCAATTGCAAAAAATTGCTTTTAATCTTAGACAAGATATTTTAGCAATGATATATCAAGCCCAAAGCGGACATCCCGCTGGTAGCTTGGGCATGATTGATTTAATATTAACTCTTTTTGCCACTGGCATTTTACGTCACGATCCGAAAAGGCCCGCTTGGGAAAAGCGCGATTATTTTTTATTATCTAACGGACATATCTGTCCCGCTCTTTACGCAGTTTTGGCTCAACAAAAGTATTTTGCAAGGGAAGAGCTGGAAACTTTTAGGCAAATTAATAGTCGTCTGCAAGGCCACCCTCATTTTTTAATGAATGGCAAAGCAATTAATCAAAAAACCCTAGAAGGTGTCGAAGTTACCTCGGGTTCTTTAGGTCATGGTAGTTCTCAGGCTGCAGGCCTAGCTTATGCTTTACAAATGGATAATAAAAACAATCATGTCTTTTGTTTGCTAAGTGATGCTGAACAGCAAGAAGGACAAACTTGGGAAACTTATATGTTTGCCGCCCATCACAAATTAAAAAACTTAACTTTTATTATTGACTACAATCACATTCAGATTTCCGGAAACACTAAAGAAGTGATGTCCCTTGGGGATTTAAAATTAAAATTAATAGCCTTTGGCTTGCATGTTCTAGAGGTCGACGCCCACGATTTTTCAGATTTAGAAAAAAAACTTCAAAAAGCTAAAGACAACAATAAACAAACAGTCGCCATTATTGCCCACAGCATTCCTGGAAAAGGAGTTTCTTTTATGGAAAAGGATTATCGCTGGCATGGACAAGCACCTAATAAAAAAGAGTTTGAAAGTGCCATGCAAGAATTGAGAATAAAAAAACAAGAAATAAAATGAATGAAAAAAAATTATTAGCTACAAGAGATGGTTTTGCTGTTGGACTGATAAAAGCAGCGCAAAATGATCCGCAAGTGCTGGCCTTATCTGCTGATCTAAGCGATTCTCTCAGATTAGCCGAATTTAAAAAATTATTTCCCAGCCGATATATTGAATGTGGAGTGGCAGAACAAAATATGGTTGGGGTGGCCGCTGGCTTAAGTTTGGCTGGTAAAATTCCTTTTGCTACTAGCTTTGCCTCGTTCAACCCAGCCAGAAATTTTGATCAAATTAGAAACGTGGCTTATTCAAAACTCAATGTGAAAATCGTCGGAGGCCATGCTGGTTTAGTAACAGGGGAAGATGGAGCCTTTCATCAATCTCTAGAAGATTTAAGCCTAATGATCTCTTTGCCAAATATGCAAATTGTCTCGCCAGCAGATGCTAAACAAGCTGAATTAGCAACTTTAGCCTTAGCTAAAAGCTCTGACCCTAGCTATCTGCGATTAAGTCGCTTAGCTGTTTCTAATATAAAATTGTTATTAAAAGCTCTAAATAATAAAGAAGACAGTTTTAAAAAATTTGATCTTAATAAAGCTCAATTACTTACGAGAGGCAAAGATTTAACTATCGTTAGCACCGGCATTCTCACTCATGAAGCAATTCGCGCTTGCTTGAAACTCCAACAATTGGGTGTCGAGGTGGAATTAATCAATTTGATTTCTCTCAAGCCTCTGGATCTAGAAACTATTTTAGAAAGTTGTCAGAAAACTCAAGCTTTGTTAGTTTTAAGTGAAGAACAACTAGGCTCTGGTTTTAATGCTTATTTAGCTCATCAATTGCTAGTTGAAGTTGGTAAAAAATTAAATAAAGCTCTAGCCACGGAGTTCATTGCTGTAGACAATACTTTTGGCGAATCTGGAGAAGCACACCAATTATTAAAAAAATATCAACTAGACAGTCAGGCCATCCTTAAAAAGACTTTGTTACTTCTGCAAAAAAAGAAAAACTTGCTGGGCAACTAGCGCTGACAGCGTTCACAATAAAAACTGCTTCTGCCGCCCAATTTAATTCTTTTAATTTTAAAATCTTTTCCACAATCAGGACAGCTTTGATTTTCTTGGCCATAAACTTCTAAGTGTTCTTGAAAAGAACCCGCTAAACCGTCGACCCCCACATAGTGTCCATCGAAAGTGGTGCCACCATAAGCAATTGCCATATCGATAATTTGACGCATCTCTAATAATAATCTCGACATTTCTCTTTTACTGAGACTATTAGCTTTCCGCAGAGGTGAAATTTTAGCTCTAAACAGCGCCTCACTTGCATAAATATTACCCACTCCGGCCAAAACTTGATTATCCATAATAAACTGCTTAATACTTATTTGTCTATTTTTAGCTGTTTCTAGGAGGTATTTAATAGTTAATTGATCATCATTAATGTCTGGACCGTAATTAGCAAACTCTTTAAAAAGCTTGTCTTGGCTTTTAACTTTTAGCCAACCAAAAACTCGCATATCATTAAAGAAAAGCTTAGTAACTTTGCGCTGTCTATCTAGTAAATCAAAAATTACTCGGGTGTGTTTGCTCGGTAGATCATTAACCCAGTCTGCACTAGGATGGCCACCACCAAATCGCTGACCGTCTTTATCAACAAAAATTAATTGACCGGTCATTTTTAAATGGATTAGTAAATGCTGACTATTACTAAGTACTAGGTCAAGAATTTTGGCTCGACGCTTAATTTCTACAAATTGCTGACCAATTAATAGGTCTTTTTTTTCTTCAAAACTTGGAAAGCTTTTTTGACGAAGTAGTTGCACGTCAGTAATTTTCTTTTGCAACAAAACTAGAGATAAATTTTTACGTAAAGATTCAACTTCTGGTAACTCTGGCATAGAAATTTTGCTTTTAGACTATTCTTATTTAAATTGTCCAATTATATTCTGTGCTTGTCTAATTATGCTCTGTGTTCTTTAGCGTTAATTAGCCCACATTTTTTATATTTTAAACCTGATCCGCAAGGACAAGGATCATTGCGACCAATTTTTTCAGATTTAACTGGGGGATTGTTGACTGGAGCCTGTCTGTTGGTTTGCGAAGCAGAATTATTATTTGTAGCAGCTAAAATTTTAGCCAAGTCATTGCTATCACCAACAATTTTTTTTGCCTGGGGGTTTGTGCTTCTTTTCTGACTTGGATCCTGACTAACTGCTTCCATTAAACTAGCCGCTCGTGGATCAACTTTTCCTAATTGGATGTTTTGAGGCATGGCTGTTTCTTGAACCATTGGCTGAATCCTAAAAATCCTGGCAGCAATAGTGCTTTGAATGTTGCTAATTAGATCCTCAAACATTTTAAATGCTTCTCTTTTATATTCAGATAAAACCGTATTTTTATCACCACGCAGCCAAATACCCTGTCGTAAATCCTCAATCATGTCGAGGTGATCCATCCACTTTTCGTCAATGGTTGATAAGATTACAAATTTTTCTAACTCGCGCATCAGCGCTTCGCCACTTTTATCTTCCCTTAATTCATAGGTTTGATTAACCACCTTCATCAATTGCTCCAATAAAAGTTCCGGATCAGTTTCTTTAGTAATTTTTTTATTCAATCCTCGTTGAGAAGCTTCATCAAAAGGAATAATCTTAATAAAATCTTTAATAATTAAATCGTAAGTATTTGAGTCTGGATCTTCAAAAGCCAAACGATTGCTCAGTGAAAAACTCAATTCCTGTTTAACATAATCTAGAATTTGCTCTTTTAAGGTGGTTTCCTGACCGCTCATATCAATAATGGGATTGGCCAATTGATCATCACTATCAGAACTATTAATACTGATTGTAGCTACTTCCAAAAGCCGACGCCTTCTGGCATATATAATTTCACGATGCTTATTCATCACGTCATCAAAATCAACCAAACGCTTGCGTTGATCAAAAAAGAATGATTCAACTTTTGTTTGAGCTGATTCGATGGCCTTACTTACCATTTTATTTTCAATGGCTTGCTGTTCTTCAATTTTTAAGAAAGTCATCACTTTAGCAATTTGCTCACCACCAAAAATACGCATTATTTCATCATCAAGTGACACAAAAAATTGAGAACTACCCGGATCACCCTGTCGACCAGCTCGACCTCGCAACTGATTGTCGATACGTCGAGATTCATGGCGCTCAGTACCCACAATCGCCAAACCCCCAACTTCCACAACTTTTTTGTGTGCTTGCTTCCAATCTTTTAAGGCCTGAGCATATTCCTTCAATTTATAATTAGCTGGATTAATTGAGCTGGGTAAGTCCAAATCTCTAAAAGCAGCTGGGATTTTACTTTTCTTTTTACTTAACTGGCTTTTTGTAAAATCTTTCAATTCTGGTTTGGCTCCACCCAAAACAATATCTACCCCTCTACCAGCAATATTAGTGGCAACA
>JAAZKO010000038.1 GCA_012799795.1 Minisyncoccota bacterium
AAGAAGTTTTAGAACCTTATTTAATGCAAATTGGTTTTATTCGCCGTACTCCCAAAGGGCGAATTATTGCCAAAAAAGCTTATCAATATTTTGGCATTACTCCTCCGGAAACTAAAAAATAGCTTTTTCCAGTCGCATCTCAACAGTTTTTCTTCTCTGTTGTATACTAGACTCATGGCAATTAAAGATAAAAACGGACAAGTTTTAACTACTAGCGAAATTCGCAGTAAGGTCGAAACTCGTCTTAAAACAATTTTCTTAGAAATGTGGACTGGTTTTCTCTGGTGGGGAGTCGGTAATTTGCCTTTTCACAGCTGGCGGCGCTTTTTTTACCGTCTCTCTGGCATGAAAATTGGCCCCCAATCCACCATCCACATGATGGCTAGAATTTATCATCCGTCTGGAATCAGCATTGGCCAGGGCAGTCTCATTGGCGAAAGAGTGACCCTCGATGGTCGCCGTCAATTGCCCAATTCTCGAGGTGGTTTGAGTATCGGTAATCATGTTGATATTGCCTCAGAAGTAATGATCTGGACTAGCAAACATGATGTTAAATCTAGTGAAATGAAAACTGTTGAAGAGCGAGTCGTCATTGGCGATTACGTCTTTATTGGCCCACGCGCTATTATTATGCCCGGTGTTATTATTGGCGAAGGAGCAGTGATTGCTGCCGGCGCCATTGTCACCAAAGACGTGGAACCTTACCAAATTGTTGCTGGTTTACCAGCCAAAGTTATTGATCAGCGACCAAAAACAGCTAGCAATTATCGCTTGGGACGTCCTCGCTTATTTCAATAAAGTCTAAAGATTATGCAAAAACTCTTATCGGTGATTATTGTTTCCTACAACACTATGGATTTAACTATCCAAGCGCTAGATAGTCTTTTAACAGAAATTAAAGACAGTCCGCTGCTAAAAAAAAGCAGTGAAATTTTTGTGGTTGATAACCATAGTCGAGACGGCAGTATTAGAGCTATTAAAGAATTTTTTAATCGCGCCAAATTTCGCTATTACCAATTAATTGTTAATAAAAAAAATCTGGGTTTTGCTCGAGCTAATAATCAAGCTCTTAAACAAGCTAAGGGCCAATACATCTTGTTGCTTAACTCCGACACCATCGTCCAAAAAGGCGCAATCGAAACTTTAGTTCAAACTTTTATTGATCATCCCGATCAATTAGCCACTGCTTCCACTCAAGACAGTCAAGAAATTGTCGATTATTTAGGCATTTTAAGTCCGACTTTAATTAACAAAGATGGCAGTCTTCAACCTCAGGGTGGTTCTCATTTGTCTCTCTGTGCTATTTTTAATCAAATGTTTTTCTTAGACGATCTGCCAGTGATTGGTAAATTTTTGCCATCCACTCAGCAAACTGGTCGCAATCGACAAGTAAACAAAAAACAATTGCTGGACAAACAGCGCAATCAAACCGCCCTCATTCACAGAGCTTGGGTATCTGGAGCTGCCATGATGATTAAAAAAGCAGTCATTGAGCGCGTTGGTTACTTAGATAAAAATATTTTTATGTACGGTGAGGATCAGGAGTTCTGCTTGCGCGCAAAAAACCATCACTTTGATATTGCCATTCACCCCCATGCCCAAGTTGTTCATTTAGGCAATGCTAGTTCTTCTAGTAAAAATGCAATTTTAGGTGAATTCCAAACTTACTTATATATTTGGCGCAAACATTTTCCCGTTTACCAACAGCGCATTTTACCTTGGATTTTGCGAGCTGGGGCTTTTTTTCGCATCTTAATTTATAGCTTGACTGGCAATCAGAGACAGGCGACAATTTATCGTGAAGCGCTAGCAAATATTAAATAATTTGATTATGCCTAAAAAAGAACCATTGGCTAAAAAACAATCATTGTCTAAAAAACTACTAAATTTTGTCGATCAGCGCCTATTATTTTTTGCCTCACTTTTTTTATTAATTTTTATTCCTCTGTATCCCAAGCTACCATTATTTGAAGCCATTCCTGGTTATATTGTCCGGGTCAGACTGGAAGATATTTTTGTTGGCTTAATCACCCTCTTCTATCTCATTCAAGTTTTTAGAAAAAAAGTCAGCTGGCAAAATCCTACTGCTAAATGGATTTTTGCTTACTTAGCGGTGGCTTTTTTATCAATTATTTCTGGCTTATTTATTATTCGCACCATTCCGTTAGAGAGTATTCATTTTGCCAAATCGTTTTTGCATTTATTGCGCTATATCGAGTATTTTTCCTTACTTTTTATTCTTTATTCTAGTATCAAGTCAGAAAAAGATTTAAAACTGGTGGTTTATACTTTAGCAGTCACTTTGCTTTTAGTTAGCATCTATGGATATGGTCAAAAAAATTTCTATTGGCCAGTTTTTTCCACTATGAATCGCGAATTTAGTAAAGGAATGGTGCTTTATCTCACTGAACACGCTCGAGTCCAATCAACTTTTGCTGGACATTATGATTTAGCAGCTTTTTTGGTCTTATTACTGCCAATTTTTTATGTCTTAGGCGTCAAGAGTCAAAAACGAGCTGGTCGCATTATCTTTAAAATCTTACATTTTATTGGGCTATGGTTGTTGGTGGTTTCGGCATCACGGACTTCTTTTGCCGCTTATGCCTTAGCTATCTTGGCCGCCATTATTCTTTTAGCCTGGCAAGAACAGAAATTAATTAAACGCTTTTGGGATGTTTTCCGCAGAGGCATTGGTTTTTCAGTTTTAATGGTCTTAATGATTATTGTTTTTGGTGGCGACATGCAAGATCGTTTTTTACAAATTTTGCGGGCCTACCCAGAAGCTTATCTCGT
>JAAZKO010000003.1 GCA_012799795.1 Minisyncoccota bacterium
TAAATAATTATTAAAACAGGCTGCCAATTGCTTTAATTACTGCCGATAAACCATCTCCGGTAATAGCACTAAACACTAGCAGTGATTCTTTTTTCTTTTTAAAATCAGTCTGAAATTGTTTAATCTCTTCTGGATCATAGAGATCGGCTTTATTTAGAGTTAGTAAATAGGGTTTTTCCAATAATTGAGGATTGTGTTGTTTTAGTTCTGAAGCTAAATCCTGATATTGTTTCCAAAGCAATTCGCTTTTCTTTTTGTTTGATAGTGACTGGTCAAAAATTACAGTTTCTTCCAAAAACAATATAAACATCAACGCCTGACAGTTCTCGATATGGCGCAAAAAGTCGTGCCCTAAGCCCTTGCCCTGACTGGCGCCCTCAATCAAACCAGGAATATCAGCCACAACAATTTCTTGAGTATTTTTTTTCAACTGCATGATCCCTAGGTTGGGCTCAAGCGTGGTAAAGGGATAACTAGCAATTTTTGGATTAGCAGCAGTCACTTTAGATAAAAAAGTACTTTTACCAGCATTGGGAAAAGCAACTAAAGCCAAATCTGCCAACAATTTTAACTCTAATTTAACTAGTTTTTGCTCAGCGAAAGTCCCATGCTCTGCTTCTCTGGGTGTAGTCTTTATACTACTTTTAAACTGAGCATTGCCTCGTCCACCAAAACCTCCCTGACACAAGACTAATTCTTGATCGGCTTCCATTAATTGGTAAAGCTCTTCCGGCTGGGCTAATGCTTCTAATTTATCAGGTTCTAAATGTAAATTACTATCAGCAACATCATAATCAATAAAGTAGCGTTGGCGTTCTATATTGCTTCCTGGAGGCAATTGACCCGCTTGGAAATCGGCTGATCGTAGTAATCGTTGACTTCCATCCTCATTAACAAAGCCATAGCGTTGGCGCCGATAGGCGCTGGTCTGGTTCTCTGCCAATAAAATAATTGTTGTTCCCACAGGAACTTCTATTACTTTGTCCTGACCTTTTTGACCATGCTGTTTGCGCTTAACACCTGCTTGACCAGGCTTAGCCAGAATTTCTTTAACACCAGCAAAAGGGCGCAGTGTCGATAGTGAACTCTTGGCACGAATAATAATTGAGCCACCATCTCCTCCATCACCACCGTCTGGACCACCCTTAGGCACATGTTTTTCGCGACGAAATGAAATTTTGCCCTGACCACCGTCACCGGCTACTAATTTAAGGGTAACAAGATCAATCATGAAATAACCTTATCTTAAAAAATTAAGTGGATTCTGTAGGGCGCCGCCCTGACGAATTTCAAAGTGTAAGTGGGTACCGGTGCTTCGACCAGTGCTACCCATTTGGCCAAGCACATCACCACGACCAACTCGTTGACCAACTTGTACTTGAACCACGCTCAAGTGGGCATAGAGAGTGACAAAGCCGTTGCCATGATCGATCATAACTCGATTACCATAACCATAACCATCTACCCAACCAGCCACTGTAATCACTCCAGAATCAGCGGCCAAAATTGCCCCTCCAGCTAAATTAGAAATATCAATTGCTTTGTGATAGAAAGCGTAACCTTGACTGATCCCCCCACTAGCTGGCCAAATAAAGCTACCAGTAGCAGAAACCGTACCCGCATCTGGAGTAAGCACTCCAAAACTGCTGCGAGAAGTACTTGTTGGAGTAGCAGCAGCTATTTGTAGCTTGCCCTCAGGAACCATTAAATATTGCCCTGCCACTAAATCAAAGGTTTCATCGTTTAAAAATTCGTTAAAGGGATAGTCAACAATCATCTGCACCTGAGAACCATTTAAGCCATATTTCTTACCAATTGAATAAATAGTATCTCCTCTTACTACTTTATGTCTAACTCCATCAACTGGCAAAATCTCTAAACTTTGTCCAGGTTTGATAGTGCTTTTTTCTGTTAAATTATTGGCCCACAAAATTGTTGCATTGCGTAAACCATAACGCTCAGCAATTGTTGAAATGGTTTCCCCATCTTCAATGATATGAGTAATAATTTCTCCGCCCCGATATTGACGAACTTCTTCTGCCTGATAAGTATAAAAGTCTGGAGCAGCTGCTGTGCCAGTAGCTAAAATTGGCGCAGCTAACACCAATTGACTATCAGTCATTTCATCTCCAGAACTCAATAATCGAGGTCCAAAAATTACCATGAAAAAACTCAGGGCAATTGTGCCAAAATGTAAAAAAGGTCGAGCGTATTTACCTCGTTTTTGGTGTAGTAGAGCTACTAGACTATCTTTAAATTTTTCAAAAAAATCAAAAATAATATAAAGACGAATCTTGCTATAAATTCGCAAAAAATGAAAAAAGGATCGTAAGTCTTTAGAAAAAGCTTTAAGTTTCCCCTGATGGCGTTGCTGCAGATCTCTGTTCAACATAATTAAGCCAAACTCTTAGTTAAGCAAAATGCTTAACCATTTTTCAGAGAGGCCAAAAATTCTTTATTTGATTTGGTCTTTTTTAGCTTCTCAATCACAGTTCCAGTTCGTTCATCTTTACCCAACATGTCTAACATGCGATGTAAAGTAATTATAGACTGATAAACAACTGGATCAATTAACAAATCATCACGACGAGTACCAGATCTCTGTAAATCAATAGCTGGATAAATTCTCCTCTCAGCTAGAGCACGATCTAAATGCAACTCTTGATTGCCGGTTCCCTTAAATTCTTCATAAACCAAATCGTCCATTCGAGAACCTGTATCAACCAAGGCTGTGCCAATAATGGTTAAAGAGCCTGCTACTTCAAAATTACGTGCAGCACCAAAAAACTTTTTTGGCGGAAAAAGAGCTGCTGGATCAAACCCACCAGACAAAGTTCTGCCAGAAGTTGGCATCGCTAAGTTGTAGGCTCGAGCTAAACGAGTAATTGAATCAAGTAAAATTAATACGTCACGGCCCTCTTCAACCAAACGCTTGGCTCTTTCCAAAGCCAATTCAGCTACTCGACACTGATTTTGAGCTGATTCGTCAAAATTGCTAGCCGCTACTTCACCTTTACCATCAGTAATCTTTTTTATATGACGATGAATATCAGTTACTTCCTCTGGGCGCTCTCCCACTAAGACTGCCATTAGATGAATGTCTGGACTATTTTTAGCCACACCCATAGCAATATCTTTAAGAATAGTAGTTTTACCTGCTTTTGGCGGAGAAACAATAAGACTACGCTGACCTTTACCTA
>JAAZKO010000039.1 GCA_012799795.1 Minisyncoccota bacterium
ATGGTTCAACATCAATTTCCAATTTAATGTGTTTGTCTGGAAAAACTGGAGTTAAACTCAGAAAATTTTTACGATTAAGTTGGCGATGTTCTTCTACTGATCGACCATTAATACTATCAACTCGTAATAAACCCCAATAACGCTCGTTATCTTTGGGTTGACGAGCTGGCCCGCTGACCAAATCACCAGGTTTTAATCTTAAACGACGAATTTGTGAACTAGCTATATAGGCGTCGCGCTCTGACCCTGAAAAATCTGGACGCAATATTCCGTGACCATCTTTAGAATTGTCCAAAATCCCAGAGACAATTGTTTCTTGTTCTCTACTAGAATTATTAGGGTTATTAGAATCGTTGGAATTACTAGAGTTATTAGAATTTTTAGAATCTTGCTGAAAACCTTCGCTTACCGACTGAGTGTTTTTATCATCATTGTTTTGTCCCCCAACTCGTCGTCTAATAACTCGAGTGGTAGACTTACTTGTATTCTCTTTTTGACTGTTTTGCATAAAATTACTTTCTAATAAATAAATGTCATAGCTAGAAAAATAGATAAGAAAAAAGGGGCATCACTATTAATTTAAAACTGAAAATCAATTGGATTATGACAAAAAAATAGGAAAAAATCAAGATCAAAGCTAAAAGAACTCTCTGCGGAGTCTCGGTAGCCTGCCCAACGACCGAGATTCCACAAAAAGTTCTTGTGTCAGCAGTTCTACTCGGCTCTGATACTTTTCGATATACTTTTATAGTTTAAGCTAGAATTGTCAAACGAAACAAAAAATGTTAGCTTAATAAGCGATCAGTTGTTGATTCATTTCAACGACGACAGGATTACATTGTTATTTGTGAACCATCAGCGGTAACAATGTTTTCAACAATCCATTCTGTTTAGGTCCTTGACTGCCTAAAAACTCAAGACTTAAGCGGGATGGATTTTTTTATGCCCCTTTTAGACCATGCCTAAAAACGGCTAAAAACTCCTCGTTGTTATTAAAGTACCAAAACTAAATTAATTTTAGCAGTTTTTATAATTTTGGCAAGCATTAAAGAAGTCCTATAATTTTATATCAAGCTTTTTTTAGCTATCCTATATTATTATTTCCATTCAAAAACCAGATTAGAAAATGAAGTTTTCCACATTAAATCTAAGGTTTAGTCTTTTTGGGAAAAACTTGGAAGAACTCAGAAATTAGCAAAAATAACTAAAGAGCCTTAATTACCTGGCTAATATGTCGGTGACTTTTAGCAGAAATGATTTTAGTAAAACCAAGGCGTTTGGCTTCTTTGACTCGACGATCAAAATATGCCACTTGCCTAATCTCCCCTAGTAAACCTATTTCTCCAATAAAAACTGTCTTTTGCGGAATTTTTTTACCTGACAGCGAACTAGCAATCGCCACATCTAAACCTAAATCAACTGCCGGTTCACTTAGTTTGAAACCACCCGCTGCTGAAACAAAAACATCATAATTACTTAAGGCCAAGCGAGCGTGTTTTTGCAAAACTGCCGCTAGAACTTGGATTCGGCTAATATCAATTCCCCGCCCCACTCGCCTAGGCATAGCCAAATGACTTGACACCACCAAGGCCTGGACTTCAGTTAGTAATGGCCTGGTACCCTCCATAACACAAATGGTAGCGGCACCACTAACTGCCACCTTTTGATTTTCGAGAAATAATTCACTAGGATTACTTACTTCATTGAGCCCCCAGTCCACTGCTTGAAAAATTCCTACTTCATCACTGGCACCAAAACGATTCTTTAGTGAGCGTAAAATTCGCAATTGTCCAGAACGCTCCCCCTCCATTAACAGCACCGTATCAACCATGTGTTCTAAAATTTTAGGTCCGGCGATGGCGCCATCTTTAGTAATATGCCCAACCAAAAACACCGGTATTCCGTAAGCTTTCGCCTGATCAATAAAGCGTGAACTACATTCTCTAATTTGACCAACACTGCCACTCGCTCCAGTCAAATCGCTGGTGGTAATTGATTGAATACTGTCCACAATCACTAAGTTTGGTTTTTTGCTGGCCATTAGTGCCGTAATTTCATCCACGTCACTACTAGTAACAAATTGCAAAGATTGATTGAGCTTCTCACGCAAATTTTTGCTTTTACTATGTTTGAGCATGCGCTCAATGCGCAAGCTAATTTGATTGGGACTTTCTTCACCACACACATAAAAAATATTTGGAGAATTGGTATTTTTAGCTAAGATTGCTAAAACCATTTGGGTTAACAAAGTTGATTTGCCAATTCCCGGTTCCCCACCAATTAAAATTGTCATCCCCGTCACCAAACCGCCACCCAAAACCCTATCCAACTCTCCAATCTTAGTAAAAAAACGCTGTTTTGCTTCGCTTAAACGCTCGACTTGAGAAAAATTTATCATTTTTTTACCCAAAGCTGCTTTTGATAAATTTGTAGAAGTTTTTTGCCCAGCTTTTTGACTAAGCATTTCTTCAACCAAAGTGTTCCATTGTTGACACTCTGTACATTGTCCTTGCCATTTAGCATAGCTTGCTCCGCAGTTTTGACAAACAAATTGAGTTTTTAGTGCTTTTGCCATTTTTAGTAATTACTCCTTTGATTATTAACTCTTTGAATGAGTTTACTACTAGAAACTTGCGGATTAAATTGACGAACTACTTTAACCTGACCGCCAACAGTTTCTAACTCATTTTTTTTGATAACCAAAAAAGGTGTGTGGCTAGAAACTGCTAAATAATCTGGCTTAATTGCTTCTAACCAAGCCCGTCTCACCGAAGCTTGACCAAAATCTGGAGGTAAAACAAAAATAAGATCAGCTACACCCCATTTTTCTAAGTTTTTTTTACGTTGAAGCGCGTTGTTAATTGGCCGACCAGGACCCTTGAGTTTTTGCACCCGTTGATCACTTTCCAAGCCAACAATAAGAATTTTGCTCAGCTTCTTGGCAGCTTGCAAAAACTGCTGGTGCTCTTGATGTAAAACGTCAAATACACCAGTTACCAGAGTTAATTGACTATGACTATGTTTTCTAATTCGCAAAATAGCGACTAATTCTTCTGGTAAATCCATAAGCTTATTCTAACCAATGATCTGTTAAAATAAAAAGGCAAAATGAAAAATAAAAAAGTGGTAGTTATTGGTGGAGGTACTGGTACGGCAGTAGTTTTGAGTGGCTTAAAACAATATCCTCAACTAGAGATTAGTGCCATTGTGGTGGTTTCAGATAATGGTGGTTCAACCGGCCGACTTCGTGATGAGTTCGGTTTTTTACCTACCGGAGATTTACGTCAGTGCCTCGCAGCTTTGGCTACTGGTAGTAATGAATCATTAATTCGGGATATTCTACTCTACCGTTTTAGTGAAGAATCTAGTCTAGCTGGCCACAATTTAGGTAATTTAATTATCACCGCTCTTGAGGATTTAGCTCAAAAAAGAAAGGACAGCCCAGCTCGAGCCATTGAAATTGCTAGTCGAATATTTGAAACAGCTGGTCAGGTTTACCCAATTAGTGAACAGGCAACTGATTTAGTCATTGATTACCAAAATGAACAAGTCGTTGGTGAAAAGAATTTAGATGACCCTAAATTAGGAGGCCGCAAAATCAAAAAAATTAGCCTCAAGAAAAAACTAAAAATTTATCATCGAGCTGCTCAAGCTATCAAAGAAGCTGACTTGATCATCTTGGGACCCGGCGATCTCTATGCAAGTTTACTAGCTAATACTCTAGTAGAAGGCTTCGCTGAAGCAATGCAAAAAAATAAAAAACAAGGCGGTCAGTTTGTTTATGTATTAAATTTAATGACTCATTTTTCACAAACTCATCAAATGACGGCATTCGATCATCTCAGCGAAGTTAGTCAATATTGTCAACGCCAACCAGACTATATTTTAATAAATAGCGAAAAAATTGCTCCAAAAATACTCAAGCATTACGCCAGTCAAAATGAATTACCAGTTTTGGATGATCTCCGTAGCGCTAAAAAAGAAAAAGACAAAACAATTGATTGGTTAAAATTACAAATTAAGCATCATCAATTACTCTCCACCATTTTGATTAGTCATGATCCTGGTCACAGTCATAGTTTGCTCAGACACGATAAAAACAAATTGGCCAAAGCCATTCTAAAAATTCTCAACAAAAACTAATTTAATCCATATTTTTGTATTACTTGACTAATACCTGCCCTAATATCTTGCAGAGCTTTATCTGGTTGAGTGCCGGCTAAAACAGCGTTAATAGCGTCAGCATAATATTGAATTAACTGATCATTAAGACCATTGTCATGTGTGCGGCTGGCCATAGGAAAAGATTTTGCAAAAGGAGCATCTGCTAGATAAGCTGCTAAGAACTTATCCTCATTAAGTTCATTAGCCATATCTAATCGTGGATACATCTCTCCAAAAGTTCTAACTAAACTAGCACTATTAAAAAGTTTATTTAAAGCTTCTTGAGAAGACAAATGCTTGAGCAATTTCCAAGCTGCTTCTTGTTTACTGCTATTTTTATTAACCCCCTCAACCCAAAAACTTGCCCAAGCAATGTTTTCTTCACTAGATAATTGTGGCACTGGGGCAATCGCAAAATCTAATTCTGGATTGATTTCTTTAATTTCTAGCGCTCGCCAAGAAGGCGCAAAAATCATTGCCACCTCTCCTCTGGCAAAAGCCATTGTTGAGTTGGGTAAATTATTTGACCAAACCTTGTCTTGTTTAATAAAGTTAGTATAAAAAGTCAAAGCGTCTTCCACATTTTGACTAGTTGGATCACTAGGATCCCCTCCATTTTGCAAAATTAATAAAGCCAAGATATCAGCAAAATGATCAACGTTGCTAGCATTACCAATAGCCAAACCCGCTTGAGTGATGTTGTCGTCACGACGAGCACTAAGATTACCTGGTACGGTTAATTGATTGGCAACTCCGCGCAATTCTGACCAAGTGCTTGGCACAGTTAAATTGGCATTGGCCAACATCTCTTTATTGTAAAAAAGTGCCAACCCCTCATACATTAAAGGAATGCCAACAATCCCTCCATTAACTTGTAGTGTTTGATAAGCAACTGGGTAAAAAGTTTGCTGGTATTCAGCACTAGTCATTATGCTGGTTGGAATTGTTGCCAACTGAGTAGATAACATAGAAATCCAGGTCATATGATAACGAAATACATCTGGACCACTACCCGAAATTAAAGCCTGTTCTAAGCGCTCTCGGTAATCGCGATGTGATTGTTTGCGATAATCAACACGAATTCCCTCTTTGGCTTCAAATTCGCTGAAAACATTAGTTAAAATTTCTCCATCTTCCCACAAACCCCAATAAGTAATGTCAATAATTTCTTTTGGCTGAGTAACTGGCGTATTCTCACCAGGCTTAGGACTTGCTGGTTTTTTATCAGCAAAAAATGGATTAAAAATCACAAAAGCAAGTAAACCCACCACTAAAAGAATAAGCACTATTAAGACTGGCTTGGGTAAAGAAAATTTAGCTTTCTTTGCTGTCGGCGGTTTACCTGTTTGCTCTGTCTTTGTATCTTCTTCAACTGGAGTAGAAACTTCTTGATTGGCTTGTAAAGCTGGATCAGGAGAACTTGTTGGCCTAGTTAGCTCCAGCTCTTCTGAGGAGACACCTGGCGTAGTATCTAAAGCTTTGCCGACTGGGGCAATAACTGGCTTAGAAGTCGCTTTCATTTCACTAGGAACATAAGGCTGAGGCATTTGCACTTTTTTTGCTTCAGCTTCTAGGTCTTGAAACATAGTCGCTTTTTGCGCTGTTAAACCCGTGCTAGTAGAATCTGAATTGCTGGCAGCTGAAATAGCTGTAGCTTGATTTGGATCACCGGGTTCGGTTAAAGGTTTTCCAGGAATCAAAGTTGCTTTGGCTGGTGGTCTACCAGCAGGATTTTCTCTAGAAGCAACACCAGGTGTTGTTTTAGGAAATATATAAGTAGCTTTTGATGAACTATCCGCTGCAGACGAACTTGAATCTCCAGTTTTAGGATCATTAGTCTGACCGGGAATATTTGGTTGAGGTAAGTTTTGACTTGGCATAAGAATCCAAAAGCACTACAATAAATAGTTGTAATTGCTAATACTCTATTATGGATAAAATTTTGCAAGCAATCAAGACGAGCTTTTCTCTTCTTAAAAAAAATTTCTATTTATTGCTGTTGGGTCTGTTTTTTATATTTGGAGTAATAATTTTAAGCAAAATCTATCTTAATCACTATGCAGACCGCTTTTATCCAAGAACATATATTGATCAAGTCAAAGTTGCTGGCCTAACTTTAGTTGAAGCAGAAAATAAACTTGCCAGCAATTGGTCTGCAGCAAGCAATCAATTGCCATTGCAAATCATTTATGACTCGAATTCCATTGAAGAAACAAGCATTAAGTTAACTTTGCAGGATAATTTTACTCAAACACTCAAACAGGCTATGAACTATGCTAAAGATAAAAATTTCTTTAAAGCTTTGCCAAAAATTTGGCAAAGGAAGGATTTTTACACTCAAGCAACAATTGAAGATAAGGAGTTGCTGGGGGCGCTGGCTGAATTAGCTGAGCGTTTCGACCTCAGCAAGGAGACAGCCAGCGCCACTCTCAATTACTCAGGCAATCCCCAATCATTAATCATTGATCCTGGTGCAGATGGTCGTCAACTACGTATTGGCAAAAGCCAAGAAGCAATTAGAGAAGTCTTAAAAACTCCTTGGTTAGAATTAGATCCAACAGACTTATTAATTGAGGCAGTCATCGCTTCTACTAGTGCCAAACTCGATCAGGAACAAATCACTGCTGCTTATAGTCGTGCTAGTACTCTAGTTAATCAAAATTTAATTTTTGCTGGTGAACATCAGAGAGCAGAATTTAGCGATCAAAAATTAATTAGTATTTTAACTTTTGCTGATGGAATTAATGAAGATTTATTTGATAAAGGAAGATTAATTGAACTAATCGAGGACAAAACAGCCCACATTAATCGACCTGCGCAAAATGCTAGTTTTCAATTTCATCGCAGTGAAAATGAGCAAATTATCGTTGATCAATTTATTCCCGACCTCAAAGGTTTAAAAGTTGATGAATTAAGTTTAAAAAATAAAATTATTAATGCTTTGTTGGCATTGGGAAAAGGAGAAAGTTTAGAGGAAATTGAAAAAAGTGATCCAAAATTTTTTAACTTGGATATGCAAAGTCAAAATGCCGAAATTAGCCTGGCTCAAACCAACGACTTTGGCATTAATGAACTAATAGGCTTTGGAGAAAGCTGGTATTACGGCTCAATCACTAGTCGAATTTATAATGTTGATCTCACTAATAGAATTCTCAACTGGACAATTATTGCTCCTGGCGAAGAATTTTCTTTCAACCAAGCAGTGGGCGATGTTAGCGCAGGCGTAGGTTATCGAGAAGCCTACATCATCAAAGACGGAGCCACTCAGCTGGCTGCTTGCGGGGGTGTTTGTCAAACCAGTAGCACTTTATTTAGAGCATTGCTTGACAGTGGCTTAGAAGTTACCCGGCGCCTACCCCACTCTTATCGAGTTAGTTATTACGAAATTAATAATAAACCCGGATTTGATGCCACTGTTTATAGCGGTAATATCGATTTGCGCTTTATTAATGACACGCTCGGCCATCTTTTGCTAGAGTTTGAAACTAATTCCGAAGCCCTATATATGGCTGTCAAAATCTATGGCACTAGTGATGGGCGTTCAACTGAAATAGTTAATTACAAAAGCTGGGGTTATCAGTCTGCTCCAGAACCAATTTATATCCCTGATCCTAATTTACCATCAGGGGCCTTAAAACAAGTCGATTGGGCAAGTTCTGGCATTAAAGCCGAATTTACCAATATCATTAGAGATAAATCCGGCGAGATTATTCGCGAAGACTACTACTATAGTAACTATCGACCTTGGAGTGCAAAATATTTGCAGGGGATTTAATCATCTCCCAAAATCTAATCATCTATTTCTAGAATTATTATTTTAGAAAAGTTATTTTTTCTCAATATTAAACAAACCTGATTTAACGGAAATTCTAGATGGAGCTCTCAAGTTAAAAACTTTATAAAATTCTTTACCTTTAATGCTAATGCTGCCCTTATTAGTTTGAAAAGTAACACTCGCTGTAACGCCATTGTCGGCATATTGCACACTCGCTCCACTCACACTAGTGTAAGAACCAATTGCCACTAATTCTGACTTTGAATAAGGATTACCGCCCCAACAAGATGATTCGGGTGTAACTCGACTACTATCTCCACCACTCTTATACATAACCACCCAAGCATTTAAAATGTCGGCCATTTCCTCACTAGTTAGCCAAGGATGATCCCTACCACAACTATCACCTGATCTAAATCTATACCAGGCCTTATAAAACCAGGGGGAGCCAGCAATATTTTCATAAGCTTGACTAGTCCAGCCACTCCGCCCACTAGCTGTATCCCAAAACCCTGGAGTTGAATGACCATTAGAAGCATAAGACTCCTGATAACCGCCGGAAGTAGAAGCATACCAAGTGGAAAATGGCTTACCACTAGCATAAACTGCCTTTCCTTTGGTTTCATTAACTGCCTTTTCCCAATTACCACCCTTTGCTTCAGGTTTAAAAACCTGACACTGTTCAGTAGCACAAATTGATCCACCTCTAGCTAGAGCGTAACTTCTGGCAGCAACAGCCTGAGCTTTGAGCGCTTCCATGCCACCATTATCTCCCCAACTGCTCGGCATCTCATAAATTCTTTTAGCATATTCTTCTAAACTGTAAGCACCATAGCCATCAACATTAATTGTTTGATTCGGGTCGACATCTTTAATTTCTATAGCACTACCATAATATGCCTTAAGAATATCTTTATAATTTTGACCACTTTTTGCCCGACCAAAAGCTCCATATTGACTCATACCTTTGAAATGTGGAGCCCCAAAACTAAACACCGCAAAAGCAGGAGAAAATCCTGGGTTATAATCTGGTCGACTAGCCTTATCATCTGCGAGAGGCACATCACCAACCGTAGTCTGAAAAGTTCCTGATTTTTCTGATAAAATCGCTTGCTGTCTGGCTGATAGTGCTGCTATTTTCCCACCCAATTCTTGCTGATATTTTTTTGCTTCCTCAATTTCTCCCTTAAAAAAAGTGGCTTGCTCATCTAATTGAACCTGTAAAGCTGCTAGACGAATTCTAGTTTCTTCCAATTCTCTCTTATCATCGGCCAATTGCTTTAACTCTCTAGAAATAGAACGAATTAAGCGGTCATCCTGAGCTTTAGCTGAATCCTGATAAGCTAAATTTTTACTGAGCTTGGTGGCATTGTCACTCGCAAAAATTAATGCTAAAGGATTATAGCTACGCATCCGTCTATAACTTTCGGCAATTCGATTAGCAAAAAGTTGATAATGATAAGCCAAGTCACCCTCTCTCTTTTCAATATTAATTGCCAACTCCGTCGCTTCTTGCTTGGCATTGCTAATACCAGCTTGAGCTGAACGAATACGGGCTTCCAAATTAGCCACCTCTGCTTCAAGAGGCGTGGTCGCTGCTTCAGAAAGCTGTTTAAGTTTGGCAAGCTCATCAATCTCCTGCTGGAGTTTATCGACATCGCTAATAGCTCTTGCTCGATAACTATAGCTCTTAAAATTTACTAACAAAAACAGTAAAACAATTAATCCAAAGAAAACAAATAGTGGCGATAATAATCGTTTTAACACTCCTTCATTGTAGCAAAATTTTCTATTGCTTTTAGGATTAAGATTTTTGAGGTAAAATAAAAGATGTGAAAAGCAATATAGTAAAAAAATTACTATCAGTTCTGTTATTAACCATACTTTTTTCATACTTTCAAAAAACACAATTTTCAGTTCAGGCTGGTGATTTTGTAGAGGGAAGATGCCAGTTTTGGCCAGCTGTTCAAAACTCACCACCGAGAAATAATGATGCAACTTTTACAGCTACTGGTTTTCTTGTTTATCAAGAAAAAGAGGGGAAAAAATGCTATTTTCCGGGGAGCTGTATACAGGGAGATAAAGAAATCAATATTGTGGTTGAAGGTTTAAATTTTAATGATCCAAAAAATGAATGGAATTTTACTCCAAAAAAAGTTAGTTTTGTTTTACAAAAAATTAAAGGTAGTGGCAGCGTTGAGAGGGCTTGGGATAAGAGTGCAAATATTAACAATGGCGCGGCTTCTGTTTCTCAGAATTTTGGCAATAAAGGAAAATATAGGGCTGTAGTTTTTTTTAACGAAGTTGTTGTGGGCGGTTCTTTATCTTGTAGCATAAAGCAAAGTATGTTTTTTATCGCATCTGAAAGTTGCGATCCCAATAGTTGTAGTACTACGCCATCAGATCCAACAAATCCAACTGAAGGTTTATACGATCTTTGCTTAATGCAAATCGGCGACAGTCAACCAGATGCGCTTGCTCACTGTTTGGATTGTTTTGAATCAAAAGGCATATGGACAGCAGTCGGGTGTATACCTAAAGAACCAAAACAAATAGTTTCCACCATCATTGAAATTGGACTTATTATTTCTGGGGCAATTGTTCTAATCATGATTTTAGCAGGAGCCTTTATGCTTTCTACTTCTCAAGGCGATCCTAAAAAAACTCAGGAGGCAAAAGAGCTGATTACCTCTGCTATTATAGGACTTTTATTTGTTATTTTTTCTATTACTATTTTACAGTTTATTGGCGTATCAGTTTTAAAAATACCTGGATTTGGAGAATAAAAAATGAAAAAAATGAAAAAAATTTTATTGATAGCAATCATATTTCTCTTAAATACTATTTTATTTTCAACACAAAATTTTATTCAGAAAGCAACTGCTCAAAATGCAGTACCAACACCTGTACCCGTTGGATGTGGGGAAATATATACAGATAAATTTACCCCAGCGGGAGAAGTAGTAATAATTCATATATGTAGTTGTGAAGAATCAAGCGTAGTCGATAATAGCAGACTTTTTGAAACAACTTATTGCTGTGGATGGTGGTTTTCTGGTAATTGTCGCGAAGAAGAACCCACAGGTCCAATTTATAACACCCCAACCCCACCACCCCCCACTTCCCCAGAATCAACAACAATTCCTCCAGTAGACGAAGATTTATTAAACAATTTAAATCCTCTTAAAAAATTTTCAACTAAAGCTGATAAACTTTCTACTCCTGGAGGGATTATCACAGAAATCCTAAACCTATCCTTTCCTATTGCTGGAGTAATTTTGTTTGTTATGCTGACAATGGCAGGTTTTAAAATGTTAACTGGTGCCACGAATTCTCAAAGCATGGAAGAGGGTAAAAAAATGATTAGTACAGCCGTTATTGGTTTTATTATCCTTTTTGCTGCTTATTGGATTGCTCAATTACTTGAAATAATATTTGGCATCAATATTTTAAACAACTAAACTAGCCCGGCACTCCAAGTTCTTGTATAATTAAATTTGTGTTAAAAACTGCCAGGTTATTATTTGTTTTATTACTTTCTTTAGTATTTCTAAGGAATATCAAATTAGATATTGTTTTTGCTCAAGAAGCTACTCAATCTGGAACATTTGACCTAAGTCCTGAACAAAAAGATCCGGCTACTTACAACATCTTACCTTTGCTAATTAATCCGAGTTTGGGCAATGGCGACGCCTATACCACCCTCTTAACAAACATGGTTTTAGATCAGGGTTACGAAGCCCATTGTGCTCAAAAAGAATGGCAAATTGACGCAAGAGCTTGGGGAGATATTGTTGATTATTTTGCAGAATTTCCCAATACAAGTGTAAGTTTTGCTGGTACTAGTCCTCAATATGTTAATTTTGAGAGTGCACGTATTCCTCTACTACGAGGCTTGGAGGATAGCGAACTGACAGATAAAAATGATTCTTTTGAGGGTATGTTTGGGGCTAATCTGCATCAAGTTTTTTCTGAACTTGATTATGAAAATGCCACTGGGGTTGCTGGACGCTTACTAAGCTCCTATTGGCAATGTTTTTACAAAAAAAATAATTTAGATGTAGTCGGAGAGCTATGTGACAAATTTTTTAAAAACTGTTTTCTTAATAAAGAAGTAAGTATTGAAGCTAATCCCAGCCTAAATATTCCTGCAGCTAATTTTGATTATCTTGGAATTAAACAGCGTTTAGACGCCATGCATCCTGAGCTACCCACTTCTAACATGACTGAAAGAAATTCTGCTATTTGTCAAGATTTGTATGCAGAAAAAGAAAGTGAAGATTTAGTTGAAAATGAAACTATTGCCCTGAATCGCGCTGCAATTGAAAAAGTAAAATTTGATTTAGACAATTTATACCGTTTGGCTTTTCTAGTCTTAGTCCCCAGACAAAGCAGTGCGGGTAATAAATTGGGATTTTTACAAACAAGCGGCGGCTCTCACGAAAAAGACGCTCCTATTTTTATTGCTTTTAAAATTCCTGAATTTGCTACTAACAAGTCTAGGTTTTTGGATAACGTCGATAGCTCTGAATTAACTAAAATGGTTCTTCAAACTCAAGAACAAAATTTTCAAGATCTTGAAAATCAAAATTTACTAAGAGAGACATTGTTGGATACAGCCACTCAAGCCAACTCTTGGCCAGAAGAAGATAAAACCATTCGCTGTGCTGGGATGCCTCAGTGCGAACGTAGTTCTAGCAATATCTTAGAAAACGCTTTAATTGATATTATTAACGGCGCTGAA
>JAAZKO010000040.1 GCA_012799795.1 Minisyncoccota bacterium
CATCAAGTTAAACCAGGACTTTTTTCGCTATGGGTGTTAGATGACAAAAGACATCAAAATTTAAAAACATGGAAGAGATTGGAAAAAGAAACACTCGAACTTAATCTCTGTCAACAGTATTTATTAATCTTAAAAATAAGCTTAATTCAATTAAAAAATCTTTAAAGCTAGTATTCTAAATACAAAATAATTATTTAAGTATATTTAAGTATATTAAAACATATCAAAACTTTATTAGTACTTGCTTAAATTGCTAGTAATGTATTATTCTTAAAAGGAGCGCGTATAAACCACATTGGCTTATTTATGTCCGATCCAAGTAAATTCATACCAAAAAAATATCAAAAAAATCCTCCAGAAGATCAAATGATTAAAACAATTGGATCATTAAATATTCCAAATAGTTCTATTAACTCCAATCCATCAACAATAAACAATAGTCCTCAAGCTGATGTCAGCACTAATTTTTCAAATAGTAATAACGTTAAGAACAAAAAATCTAAAAAGATTAAACAAAAGGCTTCTCCACAAAAGAAAAAAACCACTCTTTTGTTAGTTTTATTACTCTTTTTATTGGTGGGTAGCGGAGCAGGCTTATTATTAATGAGGCAGCGTCAAGACACCAGACAAGAAGCTTATGATCAAGCATTTTGTAACAGTGCTAGTCATGGGCAGCGTTGTCTAAATAATCCCAGCACTTGGAATGGACGATGTGTTTTAATTTATTGTCCTGAGGGAAATCCATCTAGAAAAGGCTGTTCTGAAGATGATCCAGGCTCTTATTGGAAGTTTGGCGCCTGCACTGGCTTGCTAAGTGAAGCGCGCAATAATCCAGAAGTACCTGGGTGTTGGCAAGTAGATGCTGTAGACGATTCAAATGTTTATTGTAATGTTGCTGGCTGTAAAAGTTATGAGCTAGACACATCTGGATGTGGCAGGCTTAAACCCACTATCACGCCTACCAAGCCTCCAACACCAACTGTCACCAAACCTCCAACACCAACAACCACTCCAACGCCAACAAACACTCCAACGCCAACAGATACTCCAATGCCAACAGCTACTCCCACAGAAATACCTAAAATTTCTTGTAGTGCAACTGGCTGCGTTACTGACAAGCAATGCGAAGATGGCTTGATTTGTATCAGCATCGGAGACACAGGCATTTGCTCATTACCAGGATTAGCTGATTCTTGTAAAACTAATCAGACATACGCAGCATGTTGTACTGGTTTAACCATAACACCAACAGTAACGACAACTCCTGCACCCACTCACACTCCAACTTCATCTCCAGCTACACCAACTCCCGTAATTACTCAGGTAATAACAACAGCTGATTGTAACGAGAGTTGTAATGAAAATGCTGATTGTGCCAATATTAGCCACATTTGCTATGAAAGTCTGTGTCGCCTAGATGTCAATCCCACAGATGTAAATTGTCGACTGCCAGATGGTGGCAATGTTATAGAAAGAGCAGTAGAAGTACCAACTGAAAGTGGTTTTGCTGATTGGTTTAATTTCATTAAAGTTGGCTTTGGTATCTTTGGACTGGGAGCTTTATTATTACTGCTTCTGTAAAATTCATAAAATAGTTTTCTCTAGTTTTTTGCTATAATGTTTATCAAGCGCGTGTGTAGCTCAATTGGTTAGAGTCCCAAGCTTATACCTTGGCGGTTCTAGGTTCGAGTCCTAGCACACGCACCTTATTAATAATAAATAAATTATGAAATTGCTCAGAAAATTAATAAAAATAATAATTATTGTCCTAATTATTTTGGCCATAAGCATCTTTCTTTATCAAAAAGGCTGGCTAAAAAGCCATCCTCTTCAAGCACAAATTAAACAATTTCAAGACGGTAAAATTAAAAGTTGGCAAGATATACTCAACTCTTTTAAAAAAGAAGAAAATCTAAATTTACAACTCAATGAACTAAGCAACAGTGCTGGAGAACAAATTAGGACAAGTGCGCAAAAGGCCGTGGAAGCGGGAAAAGTTGCACAAGAATTTGTTAGTGAATCAATCCAAACAGATGAATCAACAGAAAAAAATTTAGGAGAAAAAGCCTTTGAATATGGCCAATATGTTTATTGCAAAGCTGTAGTAGATAATTGGGAACAAAAACCTAAAGAAAACTAAGCATAGAATCAGCGAATTGTAGTTCCTACACAATCTTGACCGGTTAAAGCCCAATACAAATTATTTTTAAGTATTCCGGAAATAATCACCGATTCAATGCCTTTTTTAGCTAAAGTTAAAGACTCTTCAATTTTTAGACCCATGCCTCCAGTTACGTCAAAGCCCCTGGTGTGACGTAGATCTTGGCTAATCTCCGGCCAGGTTTCAGCAGTAATTTCTGGCACTACTTGCCCTTGTTTATCCAAGAATCCTGCCACTTCAGTTACGTGAATAATTTTATTAATTTCAATTTTCTGTTTTAAAAAATAATCTGCTAAAAAAGCCAAAATCTTTTCCGTTGACCAAATGGTACAACCTTGTTTTCTATCTACCAAAACATCACCGCAGGTAACAGGCAATAAACCTTTTTCTAAATACTCTTTTACTACATCGGCGCAAAAAAATAATTCTTTTCTTTTATTTGTCACTATGGTGTTGCTAGCATAAAAAGAAACTGCTGCTAGTTCATGTTTAATAAATTCATGAACAACTAAGCGATTAAGTGTAGCAGCACTATCTTGAACAATCGCCATACCTAATACACTCTCTTCATTGATAAAGCCATCCATGGTTTGGTATTTACTAGCTGGTACGTGAGCAAAACTACCTTGCCCATGACCGACAATTAACATTTGCTCGGGTTTTTCTTGTTTAGCACTGGCAATTTCTCCAATCAAACGCCTGAGAGTTGCTTTCCTTAGCGACATCGGGATCTCTTTATCGGTAATGATTGAACCACCCAATTTAATTAAAGTTAAGTTTTTTTTCATCTTTTATTTTCCAATAAATTTTAATTTACCTGTTGGTGTTTATAAGCTTCTTCTTTGCGCTCAGGCAATATGCTCATTAATTCTTCTTGAGGAATTTTGCCTTCTTCAGCTAAAAATAGTAAGGCTGCTGGTAGAAAATCCAAAACAGCTAAAGTTGCTTTTCGAAATTCTTTTTGATCAATCTTTGATAATTCTTGAGGAGAATAAAGGCGCCAACCCTCTCTTTCAATTTTTGACAAATCTCCCTCATCAATTAAAATTGCCAAGACAAAAACCATAAAATCATACAAGGCTCGATTTTCACTAGTTTTATCTACTGGTCTAATTTGTTCAATATTAAAGGAAGATTTAGAAAAAAAGTGGACTTTATCCTCTAATTCAGAGGCAGATAAACCAGGCACTTCCTCCTCCATTTCCCGCAACATAGTGCTGTATAAGGCGTTAACAAAAGTTGGCGGCAACTGTTCAAAACTCAAAGAATCATAATTATTACTGTCTTGGAGAAAATCTAGTACTGATTGAGATTGCTCATTTTCCATTTTACCAGTAACGGTGTTGATCCCAGTTGGTCTAGTAAAAAAGTCTTGCTTAGCAAGTGACTGATTTGTATTTATCCAAGACTGATTGTTTTTGTGTTCATCTGGAAAAATCACTCTTTCTCGCTTTCGGCTTTCATCATCCGATAGATTGCTATCCACATCTTTAAAAAGCAATAGTTTTAAACCCTCATCAGTCGCCACAAAAGTTAGTGCTCCCACTCCTACTGCTTGAGAGCGGAAATCAATGTTTTCTTTCATTGAAGAATTACAATGAATACAAACCGGGCGATTTGGGGGAAACATCTTGCCCCCACAAACCGGACAAACTGCTAGTTTGAGTTCACCCTTAGCATTACCATAGTGAGTTTTTTGCAAACGCCAATATCTTGGTACTTCCATGACAGTTTATTAGTCGGAATTTCTTGCAAAATCACGCAAAATTAGTGAAATTTTGATTTCATAGTATGATGTTTAACATGACGCAAAAGATATTAGCCTTAGATAAATACAAAAAAAACATTACTGACTATCTAAATAATTTTTTAGCTCAAGAAGAAAAGATTTTAGCCAAGCTTAGTCTTGATGATAATGTTTTTGATACTCTTAAAAATTTTCTTCTGCTAGGTAAAATGTCTAGAGCCAATCTGCTAATCTTAAGTTATGAAATTTTGCAATCTAATCCTGCAGATCTCTCTCTAAAAGAAATATTGCCCTTTGCTAGCGCTTTGGAGCTGATTCAGGCTGGCCTATTAATTCACGATGACATTATCGATCAAGACCAAAAAAGAAGGGGTCAAAATTCAATTTGGCAATATTATGCTCTGCAAAAATCAAGTTACAATCAACATTACGGGAAAAGCCAAGCTATTTGTTTGGCTGATTTAGCTTTTTTTCTAGCTAATCAATTAATCACAGAGGGTTGTGCTGGTTTTAATTCTTCAAATGAGTTAAAAAACAATCGGCCTTATAATCAAAAATCATTTGATATTCAACAATTGATTAATCGAGAAATCAGTCAAGTAGTTATGGCTGAAATGCTTGATGTCCAATTAGCAATTGACGAGAAAATCCCCTCACTTGAACAAATTATGCAAATGTATCTTTATAAAACAGCTCGCTATAGTTTTTCACTACCCTTAATGTTGGCTGGCCATTTGGCCGATCAATCACCAACAATTATTAAACAGCTAAGTCAGATTGGTGAAAAAATTGGATTGATCTATCAAATCCAGGATGATTACTTAGGTATTTTTGGCGACAATAAAAAGACTGGCAAACCAATACTTTCTGATGTTAGGGAGGGTAAAAAAACCATTTTTTATTATTATTTACTTAAAAGTAACACTCTAAAGTCTCAAGAGAAACAATTACTAAACGATTGTTTCGCTTCCCAAAAAATCGAAGTAAAACAAGGCTTGGCTTTGAAGAAACTATTTAGCTCCCACAGTCTTAAACCAGTTAATGCTCAACTTAATCAACTCAATCAAGAAGCATTAACAATAATCGATCAATTAAATAATAAACAATTAGAAAAACTCCTAAAGCAAATCTTAGTTTTTGCTCAAAATAGGCAACACTAATTAAAAACTTATTAAGCTTTGGGGTCTTGATGCTCTTTAACTAATAAAGTTAGTAAAACTCCCACAGCCGCTATCAAAAATAAACTCACCCAAGCTTCACCAAAGAAATAAAATAAGAAAAAAACTAGGGACCAAAACATAATCGCAGCCGCACTAGTAATCATTTGTCGATAGGTAAAATATGATAAACCTTCCCGACCCTTACCCCTCGCTATCCACACTCTATCAAAAAACAACCAATGAAAACTAGAAGTAATGCGATCGAGCGTATTTACTACTACTATTGACCAAAATCCCACAACAAAACTCTTAATTATCCAAAAGAAAGATAAAATGCCTGCAGAAACAATAAATGGTTTGCGATTTTTACGCTTATCAATCACCGCTCCCACTGAATAACTAATCAACATCGCTAATATTAAAGAAAAACTATACAAAAAACCAACTTTAGCGCTGGTTCCTAGTAAAATAAAAATATATAAGGGCCACATCTGCAACATGCCGTCGTTAAAGTAACGTCCCACAAAGGTTGTCCCTAAACGTCTAAATCCCGGCTCCATCATCCAAGTAGAAAATTCTTCCCAAGAAATCTTGTCACGAACTTTAACATTGTCCATTAAAATTGCAAAAATTAGAGCAATGATAATTAATACTAGTCCTAATAAAAATAAGTTGCTATAACCCAAACCAGTAATAATCAAACCACCTAAAGCAGGAGAGATCATTGTTATTAAATTGAGCAAAAAATTGATTATCCCCAAATTGCTTCCTATCTTATGATGATCGCTATTGCGACTCAAAGAATAATGATAACTATTCCAAAAATAATTAATTTGCACCCCATCGATAATAACTGCCAAAAACACCCAATACGGATTAACTTGAGATAAAAATAAGCAAGCCGTAAATAAAGCGTACAAAATATTGCCCATCACAAAAGCATGCCTAGTACCAAATTTGATGGTGCGGTTAGCCACCCAAATAGAAGAGATAAAAGCTACTAAACGATTTATAAAGTGTAAAAGAGCAATGTTAAAAATACCAATTTGCAAGGCGGTTAAAGTATTCTGACCAGTCAAGCTAAAACCCCAATTAATTTTGTCCCAAAATGGTAAATGTAAATTAAAATAATAAATTGGTAAAAAAAACATCACCAATTTATTAACCAACTCACGCATTAAGCGTATCACATAAAGATGCTTAAGATTCTGCTTTTTCTGGAAGGATAACTTGGGCAGTTTCATTAATAATTCAGTATAAACTAACTAAAGCAATTCCTGCAAAAGTTGTTCAATGCTTTTATTTAAAATTTCTTGCTCATTTATTGACATTACTTGCAACACGTAGTCAGCAGGAGTGATGGTTCTCAAACCTTGTCGAGAATCGATACCTAAGCGCAGATGCCAAAAGTTTTTTGTACCCAAATGCTGATAGATTGACTGCAAACCGTTGTGTTCTTTTGGGCCAGTGCCTTTTTGTAATTTGTATGTTCCCAGTGACAAATCTAAATCATCGTGAACAACAATTAAGTCTTCGGGACCGGTGAATTGATCTTGTATATCAATTTTTAAAAAATCTAAAAAAGCTCTTAATGCTTGACCAGAATTATTCATAAAAGTTTCTGGCTTAATTAAAAACAAATCGTCTCTCTTCACGGCTAGTTTGGCGTTAAATTTTTTTTCAAATTTAAAAGTTAAAGATAATTTTTTAGCCATTGCCTCAACAAACATAAAGCCAGCGTTGTGACGAGTTTGCTGATATTCTTGTCCTGGATTACCAAGACCGACATAAATTTTCATAAGTCTTATTCTAACATTTTATCTTTTTATATTGTTTACGGTTATAATGTAGACTGTGAAAAAAAATATTGGAATTTTTAGCACCAAACAAGGCCACCAAAGTATTGCTGAGGCAATTAAAGAAAAAATTGAAAAAGAAGCTGGAGATCGCTATCAAGTACATATTTATTATACCAAGCAACCATTTTCACTAATTTATAAGTCAATTTATCGATTAGCACCCAAGGCTTTTGATCGACCCTACGAGTTTTCGGTTAACATGATTAAAAATCATGCAGAATTAAATAAACTTGTCTCTGTTTTTTTTCTTAAAAGCACCTATCAATCGTGCATTCGTTTTATCAAAGAAAAAAACATTGATGTAGTTATTAATACTTTTTTTTATTTTCAACCTGCTCTGGAAAAAATTAAACAAAAGAAAAATATACCTTATATTAATGCAATAGCTAATCCAAGAACTATTCATCCTTTTGAATTGTCTCCCAAAGCTGAAATAAACCTTTTTTTTGACAAAGAAAATTTAACAAAATACCAAAAAAAATGTCTAGCTAAAGCTGCTGGTTGGTTTGTGGGTGAACGATTTGAAAGAGAATATCGAAAAGAAGAAATAAAGAAAAAATTAAAAATTAAAACAGCTATTAATTTTCTAATTGTCTCTGGTTCAGAAGGTTCTACTGCCGTTTTGAAAATCTTACCGGCCTTAATTAACTGCCAAAAACCATTACAAGTCTTTGTTGCTTGTGGCCATAATAAAACTCTATATAACAATGTACTGGGTATTCAAAAAAGTTTAGCTGCTTTTAGCCAATCTAAAGCAATTATTACTCCGTTAAAATTTACAAAAAAAATACATCTTTATATGCAAGCAGCTGATTTAATTATCGGCAAAGCCGGACCCAACACCTTATTTGAAAGTGTTGCTACCGTCACCCCATTTTTCGCCATTACTCATCTTGCTCAAGAAGAAGGCAATCTGGAAATTATTCAAGAATACCAATTAGGCTATGTTGAAGAAAAAGTTAAAGCCGCGAATAAAAAAATATTAGACATTATTAATCAGCCTCAACAATTAGAAAAATTTCACAAGCATTTGCTAAATCTGAAAGCATATAATCAACAATCCGCTCAAATACTAATCAAAAAAATTGATCAAATTTTTAAAAATAAGTTAAAAAATAAATAAGAGCTAAGGGGTTTAACTAGGCTTGGCGAATTTCTTTTAATTCTTGAAGCGTGGTAGCTTGTTGCCAATCTTTATCTCGACGAATTTTAACTAAACGTGGAAAGCGTAAAGCTACTCCAGCAGTATGACTGGGAGATTTAGAAATTTCGTCAGCTGCAATTTCTAAAACTATTTTAGGCTCAATCCACACATCAGCTTTCAATTCTTTTTTAAAATTATATTTGGAATTAGCTTGATTCTGAGGACTTAAGTGCTGATCAGCCAATCCTTTGATTTCCCGGAATTGCTCATCTGTTAAGCCCGTGCCAATTTTAGATAAAGTTTTAATTTAAGCACTATCTTGATCAAAAACCCCCACCAACAAGGCACCAATGCCAAAACTTTGACGCTTGCCCTTTCCTCGATAATAACCAAGCATAATGCAGTCGAGAGTATCATTTAATTTACCGCGTTGTCCCTCAGCTTCTTTGATTTTTACCCAGCGCCAACCCTTACGACCGGCAGCATAAGCTGAGTCCGGTTTTTTAATTACTGCTCCTTCCAAACCAAGAGCTAGTTGTTTTTCATGATAATTACTTAAAGTTTGTGGGTCATCAATTAATTTATAACTGGTCTTTTTTAGCACAATCGAGTCTTTTATCGCTCGATCCAAAAGCTTTTTACGATCAATTAATGGCTCATCTATTAGGGAGCGACCATCATAGAACAGCAAATCAAAAACATAAAAACAAATTGGGATCTCTTGCGACTTAGTATCGATTTGATACTTACGTTTTCTCGAAATAGTTTCTTGAAAGGCTAAAAACTCCTTAGTTTTGGGATCATAAGCGATTGCTTCACTGTCAAAAATAGCTGTTTCAGCCGAGCACTGTTTTAAGAACTGTTCTAATTCAGGAAACATGACCGACACTTCTTCTAAATTACGTGTATAAGCCTTATAAAAACTACCGTCAGCAAAACCTTTCTTGTTGATGTGGATTTGGATACGCAAACCATCATATTTTGGTTCTGCAATAACTTCGCCCATTTTATCAATAATTTCTTGAGCACTATTCAGGCGCTGGCATAGCGCCGGCATCACAGGAATACCCAACTCCATTTGATAAATTTTAGCTAATTCTTTAGCACTTAAGTTTTTCTCAAACAAATAGAGTTGTGCTAATAAGCCAAAATCAGCTTTCTTTTGAAAAGCTTCCTCTAAATGCAATGATTGACTTTTATCTCCTGCTTTTACCCAAGACAATGCATCTAACATAGTCATTGTAGAAAAACCCAAGCGCATTTTACCCAAAATAATCCGCGCTATAAATTTAGCTGACAAAGAGCTAACTTGACCCAATAAATCAGCCAATAAATTAATTTTTCTATCTTGAGAGCCTTCGCCACCCTCTTGAGCAATTTTCTCTAATCGCTGGTGAACTTCTATAATGCTCAGTTTGACATCTTGGCCTGTAGATTGTGTTAAATTATTTATTACTTGATAAAATAGCTCGCCCAAATCACCTAAATCTTTATACTTTTTACTCAACTCTTTAATAATTGCTTTTTGATCATTTTCATCAAATAAATTTTGTTCTAAAAATTGTTTTTTATCTTCTTGGCTAGAGTGGCGGCCATAAAAATTAGCTAAAGAGCGAACTAACATTTTGTTAGATAATTGAAATTCTAAAGATTGATAATTAGCTACCAGACTTCCTTGTAATAAATAACTGGCAGGGACTATCTCTTCTTTACCTAATTCTTTGAATAATTGAGCCAGCAACTCGGTTATGTCTAAACGAGAACTAAGTTTTTCTAAATCAGCTAGATATTGAGTAAATTGATCAAAAAACATAAATTTCCTTCAAAACTTATTATCTCAGAACAGTAAAAAAAACCAAGTCAAACTCAACAATTAATTGAGACTATAGCTAACACCCTTGGTTACACCATGCTTTTTAACAACACCCTTGCTTATCAAATCTTTGAGATCTCGCAAGATTGTATCAATTGAAACATTGGGTAAAACTTTTTGAGCATCATCAGAGGTCATAGTCCCCTGATTTTGTAATAATTCTAATAAAATAATTTGTCGCTCAGATAAAGCTACTTGCTGACCAAGTTCCCGTTTTAATTTTAGATCTTGTGAAAGTTTAGCTACTTTTAGCTTAACCTTATCAATTTCTAAGGCTAAACCATAGGCAAAATATTCTAACCAATAAGTTAAATCTTGTTTGGGGTGCTGTTGTATAGATAAAAGAGCCTGGTAATAAGCATCAACGTCGCTATCAAAATATTCTTCAATAGAAAAAAAACGTTTAAAATCGTAACCAGCTTCATAAAGTGCTAAAGTAGCAAGAGCTCTAGCTGTACGACCATTTCCCTCAACATAAGGATGTATATAAACTAGTTGATAATGAATTATTGCTGCCCGTAAAATCGGATGAAGGTTTTGACTTTCCTCACTTTTTATCCAAGCAAAAAGATCGTCTAATAAAAACGAAACTTCTGCAGCCACTGGTGGACGAAAAACAACCTGCCCATCTTTGGCTCCCCTAACAATGACTTGTTTTGTCCTTAAATTAGCCACCCGCTCTTCATCAAGTAACTTATCCATAGTTAAACGATGAAGTAGATTAAGAGTGTTAAGCTTGAGTAAGGAAAACTCTTGATCTTGATTTTTTTTCAATAAAGGCTGTTGGTCAATCCAAGCCAAAACATTACGATAATTTATTACCTCTTGTATGTCTCTTTCTCGAGCAATAATGCCAGTTTGATCTAAAACTGCTTGCACATCGTCCATTTTTTCTAATGAAAGCACTTGACCGGCTTGAGCAGCACTTAAATCATTGCCTTCAATTTTGGTACCATAATGCACACTGCGTGCCAATGCTTCATCGCGAAATTTTGCTTCCCAAGCGGGAACTAGGGGTGAATTATCAATAATTGCCTTGGCTGATTCAATTGAAGAAATATAGGTTAATAGGTTGTTGCTAATCTGAAAATGAGGATGGTACATTAAAGTTATATTTTGGCACAGTTTGATAGCTAAAACAAGAGTTATTTTTGCAAATTGTGCAAATTTAACAAAAATTACTATTTAAAATTCAAAAAGCAACACAAGAAGCTTAAACTATGCAAAACAAGAGTTCAAAAAACATAGTAAAATAAGATCGTGATTGAAAACCAAGAACAAAAAAATCGTAGCCAAAAACTAATAAACCAAGCCTTTCAAGACTTAAAAATTGCCAAAAAAGGATTTCACAAGGGTCAAAATGGTAAATTATTAATCATTGGCGGCTCACATCTTTTTCATGCTGCCAGCAAATGGAGTTTGGATATTGCCAGCAAAATCGTAGACATGGTTTTTTATAGCTCAGTACCGAGTAATAACAAACTAATTAAAAAATGGCAAAACGAGGAACTTGATTGGCAACTTAATCAGGAGGCTAAAAGCAATTTTTGGCAAGGCATTGTGATTGATCGCAAGCAAATTGAGTCATATCTTAATGAAGCTGACTGTATCTTATTAGGACCGGGTATGGAAAGAACGACTTATACCAAAAAATTAAGTAATCATTTATTAAAAAAATATCCTAAAAAAAAGTGGGTCATCGATGCCGGCGCTCTACAAATGATCAATCCCGATTTGCTTAATAAGAATTGCATAATCACTCCTCATCAACAAGAAATCGAAATTTTAGCGCAAAAAAACAAAAATTTTGACCCCAAAAACTATCAGGCTCCACCCACTTGTTTACTTAAAGGTGCAATTGATCAAATTTTTCTGGGACAGAATAGCTCGCAAACGACAATTAAAACAGCAATTACTATAGAAACAGCAATTACAATCAGCGGTGGTAATGCTGGCATGACTAAAGGTGGTACTGGCGATGTTTTAGCTGGTTTACTAGCAGCACTTTATTGTAAAAATTCCGCTTTAACTAGCACAATTATAGCTAGCTATATCAATAAAAAAGCCGGTGATTTTCTCTTTGAAAAAGTGGGCTCATATTTTAATGCCAGTGATTTAGTGGAAAAAATCCCTCAAATATTGTGGCAAAGAATTCAAGAGAAAACTTGAAAATTTACAAAAAAAATGTAGAATAACCAGGTTTGTTATCAACAACTTTAAATTACTTTTAATAAAAAGTAATTTAGATCTCAGTAATATTGGATAATTATGAGTAATAAAAAAAAAGAAACCTCCTCGCCAATTCCAGATAGTTCTGGTCCTACTATTAGAAAAACAGATCAGGAAATTATCAATAAATATAAAAATTTATCATTTCTAGATTTTGAAAAAATGATAAACAATGTTAATGGCAATCAACTCGATGATGATTTAAAATTTATTGTGGATGCAATACTTGAGCTTCATTTCTCAATAAAATATTGTGAACAAATAGAAAATGACACAATAAGATCTTCAGGTTTTAAAGACAGCTATAGGCATCAACTTAAAATAATCTCCTATTACACAACAATACTAAAAGATTTTAGGTGGTTTCAAGAATTAAAAAAAATGAATAAACATTTTAATTATTTAGAAGAGAAAAAAACATTAATTGAGAAAATTAATCAATCTACTGTGTGAAATCCTTTTTTTTAATTCCTCAGCTAAGTCCACATCAGCAGTAGTCAAAACCACTTGATAGTTTTCTAATAAAGTTAGCACCATCTCTTTACTATTCTCATCTAGCTCAGACATAATATCATCCAAAAGTAAAAGTGGCTGATAGTCAATTTGACTATGCAAAAATTGTAGCTCAGCAATTTTCAACCACAACACTCCCAGTCGCTGTTGTCCTCTGGAGCCATAAGCCAACAAACTCAAATCCTCAATCCCTTTTTTTGGTAAAGAAAATTTAACTAAAAAATCATCTTTATGAGGACCAATTAAAGTGTGGCCAGCAGCAGTTTCTTTGCTAGCATATTTTTTCAAACGATTTTCATTAATTAAAGAGGGCAAATATTCAATATTTAACTCAAAGGGAAAAATCACTTCTCTAATAAAGTCAATAAAAATGCTTCGCTCTCGCTGTAAAAATTCCCCATGTTTAACTAAATTTAGGTTCCAAAAAGTTAAAACATTCTTGTCTTCTTCACCTTCCCGTACTTTTTGCAATAAAAGGTTGCGACGCTTAAGAGTTTGTTCGTATTGTTGAAGAGCACGTTGATATTCCCAATTCAACATTGACAGGGTTTGGTCTAAAAAAAGACGGCGGCGGCGGGGATTGCCCTCAATTAGTCGCAAATCCTCTGGGCGAAAAACAACCACCGATAAATTTTTAACAAAATCTTTACGCCGCCGCCTCACATCATTAACAGTAAACAATCGATATTGGCTTTTTTTACCAGCGACCATTCCTCTAGTTAACATTGCTTCTAATTTCAGATTTTCTAAATCGTTTTGTTTATTTTCCAAATTTTGCAAATTATTTGTGGATAACAAATCATCAAGGCTTTCTAGTTCAAATAAAGCTTGTACTCTACTTAGTTCAGCTTCCAAGCGAATCATTTCTTCAATGCGAGCTGCTCGAAAACTATCGCCACTAGCTAAAAGATTAATTGCTTCGATGTTCGAGGTTTTACCACTACCATTTTCGCCAACAAAAATAGTGGTTTTGGCAAAATCCCAATGCTGATTGGTGAAATTTCTA
>JAAZKO010000041.1 GCA_012799795.1 Minisyncoccota bacterium
ACTTTGTCCATTGCCTTTAATAAACAATCCTTATTTTCATCAATCAGTTTTTGTTGTTCAACTGTTTCTAATTGATCTATCATTACTCTTTTTCCAGAAAATTCGAAAATTTTGTAGTCATTTTTCACCATTTCTTCACAAGTCATTTGACTAAGATCAGATTTTGCCTTAAAAATTTCTAAAGTTAATGCTTCTATATCACTAATACCAGCAATTTCTGCCAATTCATTGGCAGTTTTAATATCTTGCTTAGTGCAAGTACTAGATTTAAAACCTACGGTGTCAGATAAAATGGCTGACAACATTAAGCCAGCTAGATTTTTCTTGGGCGCAAACTGATGTTTTTTCATCAAGTAGTAGATAATAGTAGCTGACGCTCCCCACGTTTTAAAGTTCATGAAAATGGGCTGACTAAGAGATAAATTAGCTTTGTGATGATCAACAATTTCAACAATTTGCTCAGCCCTCATACCTTCTAAGCGCTGATCTGCTTCATTGTGATCGACCAAAACGATCTGATCACTTGCTTGAATGTCATCGACTGTTAAAATTTTTGGGATATCTGTGTCAAACTTTTTTAACAAAAAGTTCGTTTCCTTATTGATTGGACCAGTAATAACTGCTTCTGCTTCTTGACGGTTAAAAGAAGGGTTTTGACGATAAAACTCAGCCAGTGCTAGAACTGAAACCACAGAATCAGTATCGGGTTTAAGGTGGCCAATGACGTAAGTTTTCATAAATTTCCTTCTTATATATCAAGTTTAGCCATTTTGGCTCGGCTTTGAATAAATTTTTTGCGTGGAGCAACCTCACTGCCCATTAGAACATCAAAAGTGTTGTCAGCTCTATTGGCATCTTCAATATCAATTTTTTTCAACATTCTAGTTTCCGGATTCATGGTTGTGCTCCAGAGCTGTTCAGGATTCATTTCACCCAGACCCTTATAGCGTTGAATATTGATTTTGGCATTGGGATTGTTAGCTAAAATCTTTTTAGTGTGTTCCGCTCGCTCCTCTTCGCTATAGGCATAAAATTCATCTTTGTTGTTGGTGATTTTAAATAATGGTGGCATGGCCACATAAAGAAAGCCGCGTTCTACTAACTCCGGTAAGTGGCGGAAGAAAAAAGTTAAGCCAAGAGTAGTAATATGTTCACCATCGACATCAGCATCGTTCATCAAAATGATGCGATGATAGCGCAATTTTTCTTCATCAAAACTTTCACCAATGCCACAACCTAGTGCAATTACGAGGTTTTTTAGTTCATCGCTGGCCACGATGCGGTCCAAGCGTGCGCGTTCGGTATTGAGAATTTTTCCTCGTAAAGGAAAAATAGCTTGAAAGCGTCGATCACGACCCTGTTTGGCACTGCCACCCGCACTATCTCCCTCAACGATATAAATTTCACTTTCTTCTGGTTTATTAGATTGACAGTCAGCTAATTTTCCTGGAAGAGACAAGCCTTCTAGTAAACCCTTGCGGATGACAGCGTCTTTGGCAGCGCGAGCCGCCAGGCGAGCGCGAGCAGAAATCAAAACTTTTTCAACAATGATTTTACCTACTTTAGGGTGTTCTTCCAAATAAATGGCAAAATGTTTTTTAAAGATTCGATAAACTGCTGATTGAGCTTCAGCGTTATTCAATTTGGTTTTAGTTTGAGATTCAAATTGTAGATCGTTGGAAGGCATTTTTACGAAAACAACTGCGGTTAAACCTTCTCTAAGATCATCAGCGACAAAATTTTCTTTTTCCTTGATGAGTCCATTTTTATCTGCATAATCACGAATGACTCTGCTTAAAGCCAAACGAAAACCTTGAATGTGAGTTCCACCATCTGGAGTACTGATAACATTAACATAACTCTCAACATGTTCTTTGTAAGAATCATTGTATTGAAGAGCAATTTCAACACCAATTTCTTTATCAGCTTCTTCGTCGACCCACTGATCGTTGAGATAAAATACTCCATGTAAAGATTTTTTAGACATGTTGATGTGTTCGACCAGAGAACGAATGCCACCTTCAAAATAAAAATGTTGTTCAAGATTAGCTATTTGATCGAAGAGTTGAAAGTAAATACCAGCCATCAGATAGGCACGATCTTTCACAATATTAACAATGTTTTTTGGATGATAACTAGCTTGCTTAAATATTAGCGGGTCAGCGATAAACTGCACCATGGTCCCACTTTCATATTTAACAAAATCTCGACTTTGCTGAGGAAATTTAGCAATTAATTCCGTTTCACTAATTTCGCTAACTGGAGCGTTAGGCACTCCTCGAGAATGATACTGGTAGTAATATTTATTATTGCGTTTAACGGCGACTTGCATTAAACAAGACAAGGCATTAACTGCACTTGAACCAATGCCGTGTAGACCGCCAGAAACCTTGTAAACTTTACTTTCAAACTTGCCTCCCGCATGAAGTTTAGTCATAACCACTTCCATTGCGGAAACACCTGAAGCATGCCGTTCAACTGGGATTCCTCGACCATTATCTACTACTGTGATGACCTGATCAGCTATTTCTTTTTCTTCAGCCTTTAGTTTTTTATTAGCTTTGTGTTGTAAGAATAATTCTCGATGAAAATCGCTACTTGGATCACGAAAAAGTTGGATAGTTTGTCCAAAGCCAGCAATCGCTTCATCAACTGAATTATCCAAAATTTCTTTTACTAGATGGTGCAAACCCTTAGAGTCTGTAGAACCAATATACATACCAGGCCGTTTTCGCACTGGTTCTAGGCCTTCTAAGACTTTGATTTGTTTTGCTTGATAGCTATTAACCTCGCTCTGACTTGCCATAAGAACTACATTTGTAACACATTTATTATACAAAAGGAAGAACAAAAAAGCTCACGGAGCTTTGAAAAAAGCCGATTTTGAGCCTTTGAGACGCTTTATTTTTAAAAACTCCAGGCTAAATCATCTGGTGATTTCTAAAAAAATGCCGGTTTGTAGAAAAATGTTAGTTTCTAGAAAAATTTTAATTTGTAGAAAAATAAATTTATCGAAAAAAACTAAAGAAGCAATGTTCTAAAGCCAAGCGCACATTAAGATTGTTTTCTAGATCTAAATAAGCCTGGCTTAAAGCTCCTTTTTGTTTATAATTTAGATTATTTTCTTCTAGTAAATTTCTTACAAAATTTTTCGCTATTTCTCGATCTTTATATTGACTTAGAAGGGCAAAAACCTCTGCTAAATTTCTTGGCCAAGCAGGGCCATTTGTATTTGGCTCTTCTTCATTCAAATCATCGTTGTCAATTTGACAGAGTGAGCAACGAGAAACGATGGTTTCTAACAAACGATGAGTGTTGATCACGGGTAAAATGATGAGAGTATTAGCTGGCGGCTCTTCAATTAATTTTAATAAAGCATTTTGTGCTGCCAGACTAGCACTTTCAAAATTTAGCAAAACCAAAACCCTCACCCCCTTTTGCTCCCAAGTCGCATACTGTGTTTCTTGAATAATTTCTCGAGCTAGATCAATTTTAAAATTAAGCAATTCACTGTTATACCAAAGTATATTGCTCTTTTCT
>JAAZKO010000042.1 GCA_012799795.1 Minisyncoccota bacterium
CCGCGATATCCTTGTAAGTGGCGAAACAGAGCCGTTGTCTAGAGTTTATCTCAATGATCATTTAATCTTAGTTGATGGAGAAGGTCAATTTAGTACTACTCACCACCTAAATGAAGGTGAGAATATTTTGCGATTTATTGCTATTGATCGGGCAGGCAATCAGAGTGAGTTGGAGATCAAGGTTGAGTTTCTTAATAATTAAAGATAAAAACCCCAGAATAGTAAACTGATGAAAGCTTGACTCAGGTTGTTATTAAACAAGCTATGAGTTAATAGGGCGATTAGTAGACTTAGCTGCCAATACTGATTTTTATGAGTTTTTTCCTTAACTTCCTTTGCCAACAAAATCAAGACTAAACAACTGCCAAAGACGCCGAGGCCGTTGTAGAGGAAAATTAAAAAATTATCGCTGAAACGGGCGTGGCTGATTAAGCCCTCTCGATTAGTTTCATAGTGGGGGTAAAATGGTCCCTGACCAAAAATAATGGCTAAACCTTGGTTCTTATTTAGATATTGCTTGGCGCTGATTATCCTCGCTTCAATTGAGCTAGTGCGCTCTAATTTCACTCCTTCTCCACCTGATTTTTTAGGAAGTAAAGGGATAAAGATAATTAATACGCCCAAACTAATAGCAATTAATTGACGTTGGACTTTTTGACTGTGAAATAATAAATAAGCGCCTGCTAAAATGAGACTTAGGTAGCTCGCTCGAGAATAAGTTAAGGTTAGAGCAGTTAAAAATAAAAGACTTAATAAAATATTTCCCTTTTTAAATTGAGGCTGACTAGCGTAATAGAGCCAATTAAAAACAAAAATTAATCCAGTGAAATTAGGATCCAAAATTGTGCCAGCCAGTCGATAAAAATGATCGTCAAAACCCAAATAATAAAGACTAGTTAGGTCGGGTAAGAAAAAATATTGTAAAAAAGCAAAGACAAGCATTAATAATGAGGCAGTTAAAAAAATTTGAAGAACTTTTTTTTGGCCAAAATTTTTTTTCAGAATTAAAACAAATAAGAAATAGGCAAATGCTCTGGCAAAATATAAAAAGTTGTTAAATTGAAACTGTCTTTGCCAAATAGAGTATAAAAATGCTAAAAAAATATTTAACGAGACGAGTAAAAGTATCTTTTTATTAAATTTATTAATTTTTTTTAAGTTTTTGATAATTATTTTTAGTTCTTTTAAGTTAAACAACAAGTAAATAATTACTAAAAAATCATGTAAATAAAGACTCAGGTATTGATTAAGCTGGATTCTACCTAATTCTCCACCGGCAAATAATAGCAGAAAACTAATTAAGAAAATATTTTTCATAAAGATAAATTCTTACTAAGAGTGAATGAAAACTCATTAACACAGCATAACTTAGTCCAGCAAAACCATCAAGAATGCCTAGTTTTAAAAAATAATTTAAGAAAAATTTTCCAATTGGATAAAAAAACAATTCTAGATATATTTTAAGTTTTGTATAATGAATTTTTTCTGTAAAACGATAATTAGCTTCGATTTGAGCGTAATTATTCACAGTTTGTAAAAAATCATTTAGATTCTGGTGGGGGAAGTGTTTGATAATCAGAGAACTATTCTCTACTCGACCCGTAATTATAGGAATTTCGTGCACTTGACGTCGATATTTAATGTTCTTGGTTCTTGCTAGACGGATACTGTGATAATTACCCGTCTCACCAAAGCGGATTTTTTTTCCGTGAAAATAATCTACTCTTTTTAATCGATAAGCACTAACCCGATCATCGTTCAGTAATTGATCTAGTTTTTTTAAATCTTTTTTACTTAAGAACTCGTCGCTATCCAAAAACATCAACCAAGTCGTATGAACTGCTTTGATCGCTTTATTGCGCCAATCAGCGAAATTGCTAATTGGATTTTTTCTAATAATTAAACGAAAATTAATTTTTGGATTAAGTTTTTTTAATTTTTTCTCTAAAGTGGGCCAATCATTCTTAGTTTCTTGATCAAAAACAATGATTTCTTCAGCCACAACAGCGCTTAGCAAAGCCTGTTCAAAAATTTGATCGTGACGATCATTTAAAATAATGACGCTCAAATCTTTAATTAACATTAGGCTCTTTTAAAAGATAAGAAACTAATAGGTAAACTAATAACTCTAGCCAATAAAATGCCTAAACAAGCGCCATACAGACCATAAATGGGGGTTAAAACAATAATAGCTGCGATCATTACGATTAAGGAGATAAGCAGATGAAGGTTCATGGGTAAATATCTTTTTTGAGCAATTAGCAAGGCATAGCTAATATTAGACAAACTATGCACTAAACCAGCGACTACTAAAATTGCTAAAATATGACTGGCTTCTAGCCATTGTTCGCCCAAGATTAGCTTGACAAAAAAATCTGGCCAGATGATTAGTGGCAAACTAAAGGCCAGACCAATTAAGAAGGTGCTTAAAATAGACTTTTTAAAAGCTTGCCTTAATCTCAGTTGTTCTTGTTCTTTATGTAAACTAGCAAAAACTGGCATTAAGCCGTGATGAGCAGATTTGGAAAGTTCGTAATTGACCTTATGGCTCATTGAATAGGCGTTGTGATAAATGCCCAGCTGATGAGGATTTAGCATTTTACCAATAATAAAATCATCAGCATTATCATTTAAATAGGCAAAGAAACTAGCCAACATTAAGGATTTGGCGTTAAGAAAAATATGGCGGGCGCGACTGGCTTGATAGCGAAATCTAGGTCGTTGCTCATTCATAATGAAGGAGACTAAAACTTCAATCAAGGCAGCTACAATCACGCCGATAACTAAAGCCCAGACGGATCTTAGTAAAAAAGCTAAAATAATTTGTATTAAGACTTCGGCGCCAAGGTGTATGGCATGGTATAAACCTTCTCTGGCAAAATGGAATTTTTTTTGCCATTGAGCAATAGCAGGATTAATAAAACCTTTGATTATTGGAATAAGGGCAGCTACAGTAATTAGCGGTAAAAGCAGTTGCTCTTGATAAAAACTACTCATAACATAAGCTAAAAAAAGCATAATCAGTGCAATTATGAAGCCACGAATAATGGCAATCGCCCAAGCAGTGTTTAGAAAATAGCCAAGCTCTTTTTTAGATTGGACAATGGTGGTATTAATGCCAGTTTGGGTAAAACTTTCAGTTAAGCCAATAGCAATCATTACTAGAGAGAAAAGTCCAAAATCACTTGGTTTAAGCAATCTAGCTAAAACGATAATTTTAACAAAATTTAAAAGAAAGATAAAAACTTTTTGCAGGCTTTGAAAAGAAAATCCCGCAATTGCGTGCTGTTTATAACCCATTAGCTAATTATAAAGCAATCTTTTCCGCTTGCCAGCAGCTAACAGTTGGCGTTAGAATAAAAAGCTATGGCAAAGCTCTTAAGTAAAATCGCAGCTGGCTTCTTAGATCTGATTGAAACAGTTGCAATTTCATTATCAATTTTTTTAGTTGTTTATTTATTTTTGATGCAACCTCATCAAGTTAATGGGCAATCAATGATTCCTAATTTTCAGAATGGTGAACATGTAATGACGGATAAAATTAGCTACAAATTGAGAGAACCAGCTCGAGGCGAAGTTGTAGTTTTTCATGCTCCACCTGCCGCTGGTTGTATTGAAGGCACGGGATGTGATTTTATTAAAAGAGTGATTGCTATCCCCGGAGACCAGGTGGCTGTTAAAGATAATGCTATTTGGATAAACGGTGACAAATTACCCGAGGCTTATATTCCCGTTGATTTTGAAATTAGTCCCGGAAGAGCAACTTTGGATGAAGAGATATATTTAGGCCCAGATGAGTATTTTGTTTCTGGAGACAATCGTCCTCATTCTAGTGATTCTAGGTCTTGGGGAGCTATAAAAAAAGATGAGATAGTCGGTAGAGTTTTTATGCGTTATTGGCCAATTAAAGAAATCTCACTTATTAAGAAAGCCGAATATCCTTCTGTTTTCTAACTTGCTTTTTTCTCTTTTTTATTTTTTAATCATTTTGTAATTACCCTTGAGTAATTACTTATAAAGCAAGTACAATAAGCACTAATGACAAGAAATCAAAATTTCTTAGGAAAACATTTCCCAGATATAAACTGGTCTTTTAATTTTCCACTAGCTAAACTTAGTTATTTTAAACTAGGCGGGCCGGCCGAGATTTTTTATAAAGTTGAAGAAATTGAACTAGTAAAGCAAATTTTATCTTTCTGTAGTAAAAGAGATATTCCTTGGGTGCTCGTTGGAGGTCTAAGCAATGTAGTGCTAGCTGATGCGGGAGTTGAGGGCTTGGTATTGGAAATGGCCTGTAAGGGCTTTAAGGTTTTAGAGGATGGGCAGGATAGCGTACTGATAAGCGCTGAGGCCGGAATGAAAACTAGTCAGCTAGTAAGTAAATCCGTATATCTAAACGCTACTGGTTTAGAAGGTTTTATAGGAGTGCCGGGTACTGTGGGCGGAGCAATTTATAATAACGCTCATTATTTGGATTTTTTGCTTGCAGACAGCATTCAAGAAGTCACAGCTTTTCATGTGAAAAATGATGAAGAAATAATGTTTTCACATGAAAATTGTAAGTTTACCTATGAACAGTCAATTTTTCAAGAAGAAGAGCAAGTAGTAATTTTATCTGCGAGCTTCTTGTTACAAAAAGATGATCCAGCTTTAATTAAAGAAAAAATTCTTGAAGCTCAGGCTAGGCGTTTAGACACACAACCACTTAATTATCCTAGTTCCGGTTGTATTTTTCGCAATCCAGCAAACAACGAATTTTTAAAAAAACTTTTTCCCCAATTTGCCAATCAAGAATTTATTCCAGCTGGTTTTTTGATTGATCAGGCAGGTTTAAAAAATCAACGAGAGGGAGCGATTGTGGTTAGCGACAAACATGCTGCTTTTTTAATCAATAAAAGTGCAGAATTAAATATCCCAGCTTCAAGTGCTGATTTAAAAAAATTAATTAAAAAAATTCAATTAACGATAAAAGAAAAATTTCAAGTAGAATTAAAAGAAGAAGTCTTTTATTTGGGTAAAGATTAAAATAGAAAGTTTATATGGACTCGAATTCTGCATCAGCTTTTTACATTCAAGGGAATACGCCCTTACACGGCAGTGTTAGAGCGGGTGGAGCAAAAAATGCTTCTTATAAGTTGATGATTGCTTCTTTGTTGGCCAGCAGTGAAAGTCGTTTGTTAAATTTACCCAATATTGCAGACGTAGAGATGGTTAAAAAGATCATTAACGAATTGGGTGCTCGAGCCTATAGCGCTGGTGAGCACACTTTACTAATTGATCCGCAGAATTTTCGTTTTAGTCACGTTGATAATCAATATGGCGAACGATCTCGGGCTTCGTCATTATTTTTACCAGTTTTCTTAGCCAAATTTGGTGAAGCAGCCATTCCTCTACCTGGCGGAGATCAAATTGGTAAGAGACCTTTAGATCGACACATGCAGGGTTTGGAAAAAATGGGCGTAGTCTTTTCACAAAATGACGGAATCTTGGAAGCAAAAATCAAGAGCAATAGTCTCCATAAAAGATTGAAAGCTTGTAACTATAAGTTTGAAAAAAATACTCATACTGGCACAGAAACCCTGATTATGGCAGCGACTTTAGCTGATGGCAAAACTGTTTTAGAAAACGCTGCTCTTGAGCCAGAAATTGATGATTTAATCGCTTTTTTAAATGCTATGGGGGCTAAAATTCGCCGACGATCTTTTCGAAAAATTGAAATTGAAGGGGTGGAGCGGCTTCACGGAGCAATTCATCGTGTTATGCCTGATCGTAATGAGGCAGTGAGTTATGCTTGTGCGGCGATTATTACTAGAGGTGATATTGTAGTAGAAAATGCTTTACATCAAGATTTAACTGCTTTTCTAGAAAAATTAGATGAAGTGGGAGCTGGTTATGAAATTGGTAGCTATGGGATTCGCTTTTTCTACAAAGGAGCCCTTCAAGCAACAGATATTGAAACAGATATTCATCCGGGTTTTATGACTGACTGGCAACCTTTATTTGCTACTCTGCTCTGTCGTTGTCATGGCGAAAGTATTGTTCATGAGACGGTGA
>JAAZKO010000043.1 GCA_012799795.1 Minisyncoccota bacterium
TATAATTTAACAATTGAATGGAGAATTGTCAAGGGTTTTTATTTTATAGCAAATTCTGTTCATTAATTTTTTAAGCTGTGTTACAATTTCCCTCTATGCCTAAAAGAAATTCTGCAAAAATTTTATCAATTTTAATGGGTTTAATTGGAGGATTAGTTGCTATATTTTTACTTTTAGCTTCTTTATTTCCTGATTTAGACTTGCCAACGTTAAGTGATTTATTAAACAGACAGACTGGTGAAGTAATTGTCCAAGAAGAAACTCAAGAAGCTGATGAGAGCACAGAAGTAGTAAAGTCGGAGGGGGCAAAGTTAATTAGTTTAACTGCGACCGAAGCCAATACCCAAGCTTGGGATTTATTAACCGCTAATCATCAAATAATTTTTCAAGAATATGATTTTGGTATTTTTATTGAGGGAATTAATGGTTTAAAGGGAGATCAAAATAACTTTTGGGCAATTTATCTTAATGGTGAAAAAAGTTTATCCGGAATAGGTGATATAGTGCTTAATGAGGGAGATCTTATCGAATTTAGATATGAAGCGATTGAATAATAATTTTATTAGTGCGCTTGGGATCTTAGTTATTAGAATAGCTAAATTTTTCCCGGCAAATTTTAACCCTTTAGGTGCTTTTGGTTTTTTTTCAAATCAGCCGATATTTTATTTTATTTCTATTTTATTTTTTGATTATTTGTTTGGTGGTCTCTATTTAGGACAAACTTGGGTTTATTTAGCTTTTGCTGTTTATCCTATTCTTGGCTACATTAGTCGTGAAAAATTAAAACAACAATTATTGTTTTTACCCATAGCTTCTTTTTTGTTTTTTTTATTATCAAATTTTGGAGTCTGGTTAAACTGGTATCCTAGAAACATTGAGGGTTTACTTCAATGTTATCTCTTAGCTTTACCTTTTTATGGGCGTACTTTAATGGGAGATTTATTTTTTGGCTATACCTATTTATTTTTGAAACAATTCAAAAAAAGCAAAGAAAAAACTATTGTTTTTGCTGAGAATTCTAACTGATCTTTATTTCTTTTTATCTAATTTTTCCAAACCCAAACCCTTAACACCAAAAAACACTACTGCGGCTACAATAGTGAAATTAATCAAGGTAGCAATAAAATTGCCCCAAGCAACCTGAGCTGAACCAATTTGCCAAATTGCTTGAGAAAAATCAACTTTTCCGAGCAACAAACCTAAAAGCGGATTAATTAAATCATTGACGATTGAGTCAACGACCGAACGAATTGATCCACCTAAAATAAAACCAATAGCCAAACCGATTACTCCTTGTTCGCGGATAAAATCTAAAAAACCTAAGGCAGGTTTTTTTATTAATTTTTTGCTTGTAACTTTATTTTTAATCATATACAAACATTATAACAAACTTAATTCATACTTTATTATTAATTGGGATATAATTAAAAATCAACAATGTCAACAACGTCAATCATCAAATCTCCAATAAAAAAAATTGCTATTTTATATTCTGACGCCCAGCGTCAATATTTCCCAACTGAAGAGCTTTACATCACCGAAGCGGAGGTTAAGGGGAGAGCCCAATTAATAGCTGAAATTTTGAGAAGCAAGGCCTATCAGGTTGAAATTTTTCCAGGTGACGCTTCCTTGCATAAAGCTTTATTGAAATTTAAACCAGACAAAGTAATTAATTTAGTAGACACTCTATATGGAAAAGAATATTTGGCGGGCGCTATTCCTGCTACGCTTGAACTTTTACAAATTTCTTATACAGGCAGTGGTATGTTAGCTATTTCTATTAATGCAAATAAATATTTAACCAAATCAATGCTAGAGCAGTATGGCGTGACCACGCCTAAATACCAATTAATTAGACGCTCTACAGATGAGATTGATGAAGAATTGGATTTTCCTTTATTTGTTAAACTTAATGAGAATCACGGTTCACTCGAAGTTTCTGAATCATCTGTTTGTTTTAACGAAAAAATGGCTGACAGTCAGATTGATTTTTTATATAAAACATATCACCAACCAATTTTATTAGAGGAATTTATTGCTGGTCGAGAAATCACAGTAGTTTTGGTGGAGGGTGGCAATACAAAAATTTATGCGGCAGAAAAAATTTTCCATCGCTCGAGTGAAGATCCATTTAAGAAAATTGTTACTTTTGACGACAATTGGTTATCTGAAGAAGAAACTATCACTTACGATAAATATGAATTACCAGATTCAGTTAAAAAATCGGTTAAGATTGCTTTTAATATTTTAAAAATTGAAGATTATGCAAAATTTGATTTCCGACTAGATGAGGCTGGGCGTCATTATTTAATTGATGTCAATGTCAACCCCGCTCTTGGGCCAAGTGAAACTTGCGCCATTGCTAGTATTTTAGAACTTTACGGAGTTTCTTTTTATACTTTATTGGATAGGTTGATTAACAACTAGCTTGTGTTAAATAAGACTTCTTATCATATAAAAAAAGTTGACGATTTTTGTTTAAGAGATAATCGTTGGCTGGAGCTAGATTGGCGCTTAAAAGCGGACAACCTAATTCAACTTGGGGAAGAATTAGAAAAAGCAAAGCTTTATGCTGGCAAGAAGTTTGTTAATAAAATTGAAATTTTATTAAATATTGAAATTGCTGATAAATTAAGTGAATTTTTATGTAATCGTGATTTTAAACCCGCTTTAGTTGAATTAAAATTTGATTTAGAAAAATTTACTCAATCTTCTTTTACTATTTCTAATTTAACTTTTAGCTCTCAGATTAAAAATAAAAATTTATTAAAAAATTTATTAATTGATCAGGCCAATTTTCATTATCAAAATTTACCAGATTATTATTTATCAGCGCAAGAAATAAATTGGTTTTTTTATTTAAGACAAATTTGTATTGATGTAACAAAAGAAAATGGTTTATTTTATTTAATTAAAGAAAAAGATGAGTTAAGCGCTTTGATTTTGGGAGAATATTTGGGCAAAACCGCTTTTATTTGGGAATTAGTGGTGAGTCAAGAAAAACGCCACTTTCATTTAGGTACATTTTTACTCAATCAGTATTTGGCAAAACTAAAAACTTTGGGCGTAACAAGAGTTTATTTGGAAACCATGACCGAGTCTTATGCTAGAAGTTGGTATAAGCATCAGGGTTTTATTGATGTTAGGCAATCTTGGTTTTGTCGGTTAAAATAGTTTTATCTGCAAAAAAAAACTTATTTATTCTTATTAATCGTAATTGCCTTTTTTAGTTTGATTTGTTTATTTAGGTTTTTTCAGCCAGCTCTTCACTTAGGATTGGCGGACAAAAAATCAGAAACAGTTTTGGCTGATCAAGAACATTTTTCAATCGAATCTAATAAGAATTCCCCAAGTCCAGCGCCACTGAGTTTTTCTTTAATTGTTGGCGGTGACATGATGCTTGATCGTCACATCCGCACTAAGGCTGAAGCTAGGGGTAATTATGATTTTATTTTTGAGCAAGAATTAAGTGATTTTTTAAACAGCGCTGATTATGCTTCGGCCAATTTAGAAGGACCGATTACTTTAGAGAAATCAATTAGCCAATCTAGTTTGCCGGGTGGTCCTGGTAATTATACTTTTACTTTTTCGCCAGACATTATTCCAGTTTTGAAAAATAATAATTTAACTTTGCTTAATTTAGGTAATAATCATATTTTAAATTTCGGCATTCAGGGTTTAAATACTACAAAACAATATTTAGATGAAGCTGAATTAATTTATTTTGGTGATGTGGGTGCAAATCAAGATCAACGGCGTTATTATTTTTTAGAACTTTTTGAGCAGCAAATTGCCCTAATTAGTTATAATCAATTTGTTGAGGGGGCAAAAGTTAAAACCTTATTTGATATTAAAGAAGCTCAGAATCAAGGAGCAAGTCTAATTTTATTGTTTAGTCATTGGGGTAATGAATATGCTCCAGAAGCCAATCAAGTAATAGTTAATTTAGCTCGTGAATTTATTGATGCCGGAGTGGATTTGATTGTTGGAGGTCATCCCCACGTCATTCAAAATCAAGAAGTATATCAAGGTAAAAGCATTTATTATTCTTTAGGTAATTTTGTCTTTGATCAGTATTTTTCCAAAGAGACCCAAGAGGGATTATTGCTAAAAATCAATTTTACTTTTGAGTCTAATTCATCAAGCTGGATTTATCAAATTGATGAAAGAAAAGTGCAAATGAATCGTGACGGAGTCAGCAGATTGCAACAAACAGAAACTGAATAAAATTTATGATAAATTCTGAATCAATAGGCAAAGCTTTAGCTTGGGAGGAAAAAAGAAAAGCTGATTTGGCTCTTGGAAATTTCTCAGCAGTTCGACAATCTTATCGTAAACAAAGAGATTTTTTACCCGACGATAACCAAGCCAATTTTTGGGACGAGCGATTTCAAGAACAAAAAAAAATTCAAAGAGAAGCTTTTGCTTATGAATCAGCTATAGAAAAATGGCGAATTGAAAAAGTTCTAAGCAGGCTCAATTATCAACAATCAATTTTAAACTTAGGAGTTGGTTCTGGTCGATTAGAAGCGCGACTTTTGCCAAAAATTAAGCCAGACCAATATTTAGGTAGCGATATTACCAAAGAAACACTAAAACAACTACGTCGCGCTTTTCCCCAATACCATTTCCAAAGAGCCCAATTAGAAAAATTACCTATTGCTAATGAAAGTTTTGATCAAGTCTTACTTTTTGAGGTTTTAGAGCATATCCGACCAAACAAAACCTTTCAGGTTTTGGCTGAAATTAAAAGAGTGCTGAAAAAAGGCGGGCGATTATTTATTTCGGTACCGGTCAATGAGGGTTTAGAAAAATTTTTACCTAAAAACCCCAGCGCCCATCAACGACTTTATTCATTAGCGCTACTATCTTTTGAACTGGAACAAAGTGATTTTCTTATCAGAGAAATATATAGTGCCAGTGCTTTTTCCAAAAACTTTAAAATTAAACATTTAATAAATCAGATGTTTAAACTTCGTTTGGCAAATAATTATTTTCTAATTGCCGAAAAAAAGTTTAGTTAAATTTGGTATTTTTCACGACTTTTTTCAATTAAAGAATAGAGGCAGCCACAATAATTTTGTTTATAAAAACCTTTATTAGCGTGATCGCGTTCAGCCTTACTAAGTTGAGGAAAATAAAAATTAATTCGATATTCTTGACTCAGTTTTTTGGCAATCTCTTTAATTTTTGATAAATCCTGATAATTACTAGTAAAAAGAGTTGAGCTAACTAAGGAAATTTTTTCCTCTTTAGCTTTTTCAAATAAAGCAGTCAATCGGAGTTTCCAACAGATTGGACAGCGTTTGTTTTGAGGAATAATCGTGAAAAGACTTTGCATCTTTTTATTTTCACGATCCTCTTGATCGCAACCTGCTTTATTTAAGGCTCGAAAATATTTTTGTGGCAAATAATCTGGAACAATGATTTTAATTTCATTATTTAGACTTTTCACGACTTTTTTCACAGCCAACAATCGTGCGTTATGTTCCTCTCTTGGATAGATGTTTGGATTGTAAAAAAAGATTTGGCTTTTTACTTGCTCTTCTTTTTTTAAAGCCTGATAGAATTTAAGAAAACAGTCAGCGCAACAAGTATGAATTAGCATAATTTTTATTATAATTGACTTTTCTCAATAAAAAGTATATTTTACAGCTAAAGATGTCTCAAATACAAGAGGTTAAAGACGCGAATAATATTGTTGAGATTGTTGGCGAAAAGATTGATCTAAGGCCTTCGGGTAGTAGTTTTAAAGCCCTTTGCCCTTTTCATAGTGAAAAAACTCCTTCATTTTTTGTTCATCCA
>JAAZKO010000044.1 GCA_012799795.1 Minisyncoccota bacterium
GATTGAAGAAGATATGCAACTCCATCACTTAAATTTTTGAAATCTAGCGAAGCTGGCAATCTATCTAGAATTTCTTGATCATATCCCTTTTCAACTAGTGATTGAAGAAGATATGCAACTTCATCACTTAAATTTTTGAAATCTAGCGAAGCTGGCAATCTAGCAACAATTTCTTTGCTATATCCATTTTTGACAAAAAATTGGAGAAATGATCTAACCCAATAACTTAAATGGTTTAAATCTAGCTGGGCTGGCAATCTATCTAGGATTTTTTTGTCGTATTCTTTTTTAAGCAATATCACGAGAAAATATCTCGATTCATTACTCAAATTGTTTAAATCTAGCTGGGTTGGCAATCTATCTAGAATTTCTTCATCACTCAAACTAACTTCAGTTAAATTTATTGATTTTTTTTGATCTTTTGTTGAGTTATTTTGATCTGCTGAAAATATTTTTTTCAGGTTAGAAAAGATCTCACCTTCACTTTCAGGAATGTTTTTCACAAATCAATTGTAATCTAATTACTGTCAATTTGAAACATTAGGCATCAGTTATATTTTACAAAATATTTGAATATCTTGTGTGCCGTTTCTGCAAAATTAAAAGATAGATTAAAATTATTGCTTAATAAAAAGCACTTGGCTTTCAGTCATTACTCCATCAATCTTTTGGTCAAATGCGGTCGCGGGTAGTTCCTCTACAAACTGGCAATCAAAAATTAAAGCCAAATTGAGTTGTGGTTGATAATCACTGATAAAACGATCGTAAAACCCCGCACCCCAGCCCAAACGCTCCCCTTTCTTACTTACAGCTAAAGCTGGAACTAAGTTTAGATCAATTTTTTCATTTAAAAAATTATTTGTTTGAGGTTGTAGTGTTTCAAAACTAGCTTCAACTAACTCTGAAAAATCTTTAATGACTGCTGCTTTCATGATCCCTCTTTTCACAATAAAAGGAACGCTTACTGTTTTTCCAATCTCTAATATTTTTTTAATTAAAGCGTGAGTAAAAACTTCTGTGTCTTTGGATACATAACACATAATATTTTTTGCTTTTTTAAATTCTGATAAGCTTAAAACTTTTTTTGTAATTAATTGGGATTTTAGTTTTATTTCTTCTTCACCCAACTGTTCGCGCTTTAATTTGAATTGAGCTCTCAACTCTTTTTTTTTCTCAATAATCTCCATTGTTTTTTTATTTAATAAGTGTTGATTCATAAATCATCTTAGTCAACTTGAATTAATAAACACATAATCATATAATAACACTGTTATCTCGCCTGCACCATTTTAACAATTATTAGAAAAAGGAGTTCTTCATGAAAACCTACATTCCCCAAATCAAAAAAGTTGATCCGGAAATGGCTGATCTAATTAAAAAAGAATGTAAAAGGCAGGAGGAAACTTTAATGATGATTCCTTCGGAAAATATTGCTTCCGAAGCAGTTCAACAAGCAGTCGGTTCTTGCTTGGGCAATAAATACGCAGAAGGTTATCCCAACAAAAGATATTATCAAGGTCAAGAATACATTGATTTAATTGAAAACTTAACTAAAGAAAGAGCAGTTAAAGCTTTTGGCGTAGTCCATGCTAATGTTCAAGCGCTATCTGGTTCTCCAGCTAATTTAGCAGTTTATTTGGGTGTGCTAAAACCTGGCGATACAATCTTAGGTTTGGATCTGTCTCACGGAGGTCATCTTACTCACGGTTCTAAAGTTTCAACTTCAGGAATTTATTATAATTCAGTTGCTTACATTTTAAATAAAGAGGGCAAAATGGATTATGAGGCTATTGAAAAATTAGCTCTTAAGCATAAGCCTCAATTAATTGTGGCTGGCATTACCGCTTATCCTCTAAAAGTTAATTGGAGTAAATTTGCCAAAATTGCTGATAAGGTTGGTGCTTATTTAATGGCTGATGTGGCACATCTGTCCGGTCTAATTGTCGCTGGTGTTTACCCGTCACCAGCTCCTTACGCTCATATCATTACCACCACCACTCACAAAACCTTGCGTGGACCGCGAGGAGCAATGATTATGGTGACTAAAAAAGGTATTAAGAAAAATCCTGATTTAGCAAAAATCATTGACAGTGCTGTTTTTCCAAGACTACAAGGTGGACCTCACATCAACACCATTGCAGGTATTGGCATCGCCCTCAAAGAAGCAATGACCACTCGCTTTAAAAAATATGGCGAGCAAATTATTAAAAATAGTCAAACTTTGGCTAAAGAACTTAAAAACAGAGGTTTCCATTTAGTGGCTGGAGGTAGCAACACTCACCTTATTTTAATTGATTTAAAAAATAAGGATGTGATTGGTAACTTAGCTGCCGAAGCTTTAGAAGCAGCTAACATTGTTTTGAATCGCAACAGTGTTCCTTTTGACAGCAATCCTCCTTTTTATCCTTCAGGAATAAGAATGGGAACGCCAGGCATAACCAGTAGAGGCATGAAAGAAAAGGAAATGATTAAGATTGCCACTTGGATTAGCGACATCATCGATGATATTGTGCGAATTCAAGATAAGCAAGAACTTAGTTTTGCGCAGGTAAAAAAGAGCTCAGTTCGTAAAAAAATTATTGCTTCTTCTAAAACAATTAAAGAGGTGAAAAAAGAAGTGCTTAAACTTTGTAAAAAGTTCCCGATCCAAGGCGAATATTAATTAGGTATTGAAGAAAATTTAAAGGAAAGATTTTTCATGAAATCAGATATTGAAATTGCGCAAGCAGTTAAACTAAAGCCGATTAAGGACGTTGCTCGATCAATTACTATTAAAGAAAAATATTTAGAATATTATGGTGATAACAAAGCTAAAGTTAATCTAGACATTTGGAAAGAATTAGATCAGAAAAAAGACGGCAAACTGGTTTTAGTCACAGCTATGACTCCTACTCCAGCTGGAGAAGGTAAAACTACTACCACAGTCGGATTAGGACAAGCTCTATGGGACTTGGGTAAGAAATCAATGATCTGCTTACGTGAACCATCCCTGGGGCCTATCTTTGGCATTAAGGGTGGTGCGGCTGGCGGTGGTTATGCTCAAGTTTTACCAATGGAAGACATTAATCTTCATTTTACTGGAGATCTTCATGCTGTTGGGGCGGCTAACAATTTATTGGCTTCTTTAATTGACAATCACATTCATCATGGTAATAGTTTGCAAATCGATCCTCGTAAAATTACTTGGAGACGTTGTGTGGACATGAGTGACCGTAGTCTAAGATCAATTGTCATTGCCCTTGAAACGGGCAACGGTCTAACCAGACAAGATGGTTATGACATCACTGTTGCCTCAGAAGTGATGGCTATTCTCTGTTTAGCTAAAGATATTCAAGATCTAAAAAAACGTTTAGAAAAAATGATTGTTGCTAGCAATTTTAAGGGCGAAGCAATTACTGCTAAAGACTTAAAAGCGGCTGGAGCCATGACTGTTTTACTCAAAGACGCCATTAAACCTAATTTGGTACAAACTCTAGAAGGTTCTCCGGCTTTTATTCATGGCGGACCATTTGCTAATATTGCTCATGGTTGCAACTCCTTAATCGCTACCAAGACGGCTTTAAAATTAGCAGATATTGTAGTGACTGAAGCTGGTTTTGGCGCTGACCTAGGAGCGGAAAAGTTCTTAGATATTAAATGCCGAATTGGAAAGCTGAAGCCTAATGCCGTGGTTTTAGTTGGTACCATTCGCGCTTTAAAACACCATGGTAAAGGTAAGCTTAAAGATGGTTTAGCTAACTTAGGTAAGCATATTGAAAATATTCATGAATTTGGCTTGCCAATGGTGGTTGCTATTAATAAATTTGACAGCGACAGTGCTCAAGAAATTAATTTAGTAAAAAAATACTGTGAGGAGCGTGGTGTTAAAGCCATCATGTCAGAAGCTTGGGCCAAGGGAGCGAAAGGTGCTCACGAATTAGCAAGAGAAGTCTTGCGCTTGAGTAAGCAAAAGAATCACTTTAAATATCTTTATAACCCCAACAAAGGTTTGAAGAATTCTGTTGAAGAGATTGCTACAAAAGTATATGGAGCCGATGGAGTTATCTGGAGCGCCGAGGCTCGTCGAGCTATAAGAAGATTTGAAAAATGGCACATTAGTGGCCAGTTTATTTGTATGGCAAAAACTCAAGCCTCACTATCTGATAATCCAAAATTATTGGGAAGACCAGAAAACTTTAAAGTGAAAGTTAAAGAAATTAGACTTAGTGCTGGTGCTGGATTTTTTGTGGTAATTGCCGGCAGTATTATGACTATGCCTGGATTGCCTAAAGAGCCTGCTTCTAATAATATAGACATTGATGACCAAGGAACTGTGCTGGGGTTGTTCTAATCGCCCAACACGAAAAATATCAATTTAAAAAGAACTTGCTTAACAATTAAGCAAGAGCAAGGGATGTATGGCTCAACTAATTGATGGCCGAGCTTTATCTAAAAAAATCCAAGAAAAAATCACAAAAGAAGTGGCTTCTCTAAAATTTAGACCAGGCCTAGCAGTAGTTTTAGTTGGCGAAGACCCTGCATCTCAAATTTATGTTAAAAGTAAAGAGAGGGCTTGTCGTGCGGTCGGTTTTTACAGCGAAAAAATTGTTTTAGAAAAAAATATCGCTCAAGATAAATTGTTAACTGTCATTAAAAAATTAAATAAAAATCCTAAAATTCATGGTATTTTAGTTCAGCTGCCCCTCCCCAAGCACTTAGATGAAAAAATTGTTATTGATAATATTGATCCAAAAAAAGATGTGGATGTTTTTCATCCTTATAATGTTGGCGAGCTTTGTTTAAAAAAAACTCTGCCAAAATTGGATGATTTATTGGCTCCCTGCACTCCCAAAGGTGTTATGAGAATGCTGGAGGAATATAAGATTGATTTGGAGGGGAAAAAAGCGGTAGTGCTTGGCCGGAGTAACTTGATTGGTAAACCTATTGCCCTAATGCTTTTAGCTAAAAATGCCACAGTAGAAATCTGTCATTCTCGAACTAAAAATTTAGCTAAAACTAGTGCTCAAGCTGATATTTTAATTGCCGCCATTGGTAAGGCCAATTTTGTTAAGAAAACCATGGTCAAAAAAGGAGCAGTGGTGATTGATGTTGGCATTAACCGCAGCAAACAAGGATTGGTCGGTGATGTTGATTTTAAGGAAGTAGAAAAAATAGCCGGCTATATTACTCCCGTTCCAGGAGGAGTTGGTCCGATGACTATTGCTTGTTTGTTAGAAAACACCCTGCTTTTGGCTAAAAAATAATTTTAGCCTCCGTGGTCAAATGACTAGTATTTTATCAATTCCGTGCTATAATATATCTTGTCTTAGATTGAAAACGTGCAGAGGTCCAATATTATTTCCTCCATAGTTCAAGAAACAAGATGACCCTAAATTTAGGGTGAGTATTATTATCTTTGCAAATATTTTTGCAAGAGAAAAAGGAAAACATGTCTGATGACAGACAAGAAGAAGAAAACAAGAAAAAGCTCTTCGTTGGCAACCTACCTTTTACTGCCACTCAAGAAGAACTTCAAGAGGTTTTCTCAAAATTTGGTGAAATCACCAATGTAAATTTAATCACTGATCGAATGTCAGGCCGACCTAAGGGTTTTGCCTTCATCGAATATTCAAGTGAAGAAGAAGCTCAAGCCGCTATTGACGGTATGGCTGGTCAAAAAATTAGCGATCGAGAGGTGATTGTTAATTTGGCTAGACCTCGTCAACCTCGTAGTGATCGAGGTGGCTTTGGTGGTCAACGTAATTACGGCGGTAATCGTTCAGATAATCGCAGTAATCGCTATTAAATCAAGCAATTGTTTTAAAAAGTAAAAAACCAGCTCTTTAGGGCTGGTTTTTTAATATTTCAGTAATGTAATGCTAGTTGATTGTCCACTGTCAGATTATTGTTCTATTTTTAAATAATAATATAAAGGTGAGTTCCATAACTTCGCCTCTAATTATCAATGAAGTCTTTCCCAATCCTAATTCTGGCAAGGAGTGGGTAGAAATCTATTATCTTGAAGAAGCCCCAATTAATGCTGCTGATTACGTCAACTTTACTATCAGTGACGAAAATAAAATTATTTATAGTTTCCGGGGTGAAGAGATCTGGTCAGATAATTTTTTAGTCATTGAGGTGTCCGGACTTAACAATGATAAAGATAGTGTTATTTTAAAAAATGCTCAAGGAATTATCATAGATGAAATGAGTTACACCAGCACCCAAAAAGGATTGAGCTGGCTACGCACTAATTCATATGATTCAGTCTTTGTCTTAGGAGAAGCTAGCCCTCTTTATCAAAACCCAGTTATAACACCCAGTGCAACCCCTAGTCCTAGCAATCCTAGCCCTAGTCCTTTAATTAACCCTACAATCTCTCCCTCTTCCAACACGGATAGTCTTCCAATTTACTCAATTGATGAGGAAAAAGATAGTCAGATTAACGCTAATGCTGAAAATAAATCAATACAAACGGTAAATAAAAAGATGGGTAAAACAAGTGAGCAAGTCCTACAAAAAGAATTATCTCGAATATATTTTGCTAATTATCAAAACTATCATAATTTGCAAATTACTTATTCAAAAGATAAACTATTCCCTCAGTCTCGTTTAGTTTTTTTGGGCCAAGAAATTCTTAAGCAGCCAATCATCAATGCTATAATAGGAAGTTCTCTACTTGTTATAGCTGCAATTTTATTAAGTTATGAAGCTAAAAGAAAAAAATAAAAAGAAGTCCTCCATTTTTTATTTTAAGGCATACTTGCCCAGCATATTATGGGCGATAATGATCTTTATTTTATCCAATCAAGAAAGGCTTCCTAGTTTTAATATTTCTTTATTAGACTTCCTTTTTAAGAAATTGGCTCATATCTTTGTTTATGCAATCTTATATTATTTACTTTTTCTAGCTTATTTAAAAACTAACCCCAGTAAACAGGTGGGTAAAAAACATCACTTATGGCCCTTATTAATCGCCCTCATTTATGCGCTGGGTGATGAATTTCATCAGTCATTCGTTAAGGGTCGTTATGCTGCTACCCATGATATCGCTTATGACTTTCTAGGAATGATGTCTGTATTGTTGTATCAGCAAAAAATGCTGTAATTGCCACTTGACTTAATAAGTCAAACCAGTACACTAATTGATACGTAAAAAGGCTAATTACAAGTTAAAAAAAGGAAAGAAACAATGACCAAATCTGAATTGATCAACATTGTAGCCAAAAAAGCCCATCTTACAAAAAAAGCTGCTGGTGAAGCAGTGGAGGCTGTTTTTGATGAAATTATTCGCACTCTAAAGAAAGGTGATAAAGCAGTTATTTCTGGCTTTGGCACTTTTTATGTAGGGAAAGTCGACGATAAGCATGTAGAGCCTTTTGGCGACAAAACCAAACGTCAATTGGTTAAGGGTCATAGAGTAGTTAATTTTCGTGTAGGCAAACCTCTCAAAAGAGAAATTTGGTAAAAATTTGGAAAAATAAGAAAACCCACCAATCGGTGGGTTTTTTGTTTGTAAAAAAATATAAAAATATAGTTTAGCGTTTTGGTGATTGGCGTTTACGACGAGCCTTACCACCTCTACCAACTTTACGAGTCTCTTTCATTCGATCATCACGAGTTAGTAAGCCCGCAGGTTTGAGGAAGGAACGAAATTCAGGATTATGCTTAACTAGAGCACTGGCTAAACCAAGGACCACAGCATCTAATTGAGCCTTTTTACCTGAACCACTAACTTTAGCTGATAAAGCAAATTTGCCTTTTGTCCCAGTCAAATTAAAAGGTTCCATGTAAATTGCTGCTGCATTGCGAATGTCAGAAAAATAATCAGCTGCCAATTCTTGGTTAACAACTAGATCACCATTGCCTTCATAGATTCTCACTCTAGCACTAGCAATTTTACGACGACCAATTCCTTCAGTATATTTGTTGCTCGGTAATTTAAAATCAACAGTCGATTTACCCTTAGCTTTTTGAGCCTTAGGTTTAGTGGTCTTTTTGACCACCTTTTTAACCTTACTGGTTTTTTTATTCATGCGAATTGCCATATTATTTTGCCTTTATCAAATTTTGGTAAGGATGTTGAGTTCCCACAACAATCTTTAATCTTGCTAAACGAGGATCTCGTAAACGATTCTTAGGGAGCATGTTTTTAACTGCTAACTCAATAACTTTACTGGGATTTTTTTCAATCATTTCGGAAAAAGTTCGCTGTCTAATTCCTCCTGGAAAACCAGTGTGCCAATAGTAGATTTTTTTATTAGCTTTATTACGAGTCACTTCAATTTTTTCTGCATTAATCACCACCACATAATCGCCGTTATCATTGTGAGGGGTATAAGTTACCTTGTGCTTGCCGATTAATTTTTGAGCTATTTCACTAGCCAAACGACCCAAGACCTTGCCTTCAGCATCGTATTCATACCACTGGCGAGTAATTTCTTCTTTTTTTTCAATAAAAGTTTTATTTTTTGACATGATTCTTTACTTGCTTTTCTTTTTAGTAGTTTCTTCTGTTGATTTTGTTTTTTTGCTAGATTCCTTCTCAGTTTTTTTAAGTTCTTTTTTTACTACAATTTTTTTAGAAGTCTTCTTGCTTTTCTTTTGATCAGTTTTCTTAGTTTCATTTTTAAGACTGTGCCATTTTTTCTCATCAAGCAGCAAGCTTAAACGATAAACCGGCATATTATCACCACGACGATTACTTAATTTCTCTAAACTGCAAAAGCCACTTTTTCGATCGCCAACTGCTGGCACTACTTGATCGAATATGGTATTAACCACATCTCTTTTTCCAAAAAAGCGATGGATTTGGCGACGAGTTGCTAAATCATCTTTTTGAGCCTGACTAATCAATTTATCTGCTAAACGACGTATTTCTTTTGCACGAGCTTCACTAGTTTCGATATGGCCATGCTCAATTAAACCACGCAAAGAATTACGTAACAAAGCCTTACGGCTTTGAGTATCGCGATTAAAATGTTTAGTTTTTACTCGATGTTTCATATCTCACTTTTAATCTGCTAAGACTACTCCTTTTTTGGCCAAGGCTTCTTCTATTAAATCAATACTCTTGCCACCTAAGTTTTTTACCTTAGAAATTTCAGCCTTATTAGTGGCCTGAAGATTCTTAACTGTCTCATAACCTCCTTTACGTAAAGCATTGGCGATACGAGTAGGCAAATCAAGCTCCTCAACGGTTAAGCGCATTACTTCCAATTCTTCAGGACTAATCGCAGGTAATTCCTCTTCTAATTCAGGCAAAACTGGATCAACAATTTGCTTAAATTGAGCGATTAAAATTTCGCTAGCTTTTTTCACAGCTTCGAGTGAACTGATACTGCCATCAGTTTGAATATCAAAAACAATACGATCAAAGTCAGTTCGACTTCCAACTCGAGTAGCCTCAACACGATAAGCAACTTTAATAACAGGAGAAAATAAAGCATCAACTGCTATCTGTCCAACGCTTTCTAACTCGATTTCTTTAGCTAATTTATAACCTACACCAGACTCAACAATCATTTCAATATCTAAATTTTTACCTTTGGTTAAGGTCGCTAAATGTAGTTTTTTATTAATTACCTCAAAGCCAGCTTCACACTCTATGTCTTTAGCAGTAATTTCCTTAGGACCTTTTACATTTAGTCGTAAAATTCCAGCTTCATCATTATTAGATTTAATACGAATGTTTTTTAAATTTAAAATTAAATCTACAATATCTTCTTTTAAACCTTCGTAAGTAGTGAATTGATGACTCACTCCATCAATGCTTAATTTAGTGATAGCTAAACCAGGCAGTGACATTAATAAAACTCGGCGCAATGCATTGCCCAAAGTGTGACCATAACCACTTTCTAATGGTTCAATCACAATTGTAGATCGTGAACCATTAGTTTCCACCTCACTTACGGTAAAAATTGGGTTCATGACGCTGTAGTCATTTAAATTTTCTGTCATATTCTTCTCCTTTGTTTCACCTCCCTCAAAATGAGGAATCTGTTTCTAGATTTATAATTATTACCTATTGTAATATTCAACTATTAATTGCTCATCAATTTTCTCGACGATATCTTCTCTAACTGGTAATTTTACTACCTTAATAGAGGTTCCTTTTACTTCTAACCAGTTGGGCACTGGTCTTTCTTCTTCTATAGCTTCAAATACCTGGGGTATTTTAGCTGTTTTACTCTTTTTCATGCTAATCACATCACCCATTTTTACTGTGTAAGAAGGAATATTCATTTTTTTACCATTTACTAAAAAGTGATCGTGAGCAACCAATTGTCGGGCTGAGGCGCGAGTAAGAGTAAAACTAGCACGATAAACAACATTGTCTAAACGTCTTTCTAATAAACTCAATAAAGCTGTTCCTGTAGCTACTGGATTTTTACTAGCTTCCTCAAAGATCTTGCGCAACTGTCTCTCTAAAATTCCATAAATATATTTTAGTTTTTGTTTTTCTCGGAGTTGTAAAGCATAATCGGACATTTTTCGGTGAGTTTTAACCCCATGCTGGCCAGGTCTAATTGCCAAACGTCTGGCTGTCTTTAGGGCATTTACTTTTAAACCTAAGTCTTCACCAATTTGTCGTTGTAATTTTTGTTTTGAACCACTATGTCTTGCCATATTAAATTCTTAGAACTTTAATTTCTAGCCTTTCTTGGTCGAGTACCATTGTGTGGTACTGGAGTTAAATCAGCAATCAAAGTCACCCTAATACCCTGAGCCCGTAAAACGCGAAGTGCCACATCTCTTCCAGGACCAGGACCCTTTAAATAAACCTCCATTTGATTCATTCCATAATTGTTTTTAGCTTTATTAATAGCATTTTCTACAGTAATGGTAGCTGCATAAGGAGTTGATTTGCGTGAACCGCTAAAACCAGAACCTCCGGTGCTTTCCCAACACAAAACATTACCTTTTTCATCGCTAATACTTACCAAGGTGTTATTAAAAGTAGCACTAACATACAATCTGCCCTTAGTAACAGTTCTAGTGCTACGTTTATAATTAGATTTTTTCTTTTTACTAATAGTTTTTTTACTGGTCTCTGCCATAAAAACCTTCGTTATTTAAGCTTTTTTTGTTTCTTCTAATTTGCTAGCGGCTTCTTTGGTCATTGCGCCAATTGTTCGTCTTGCTCCACGCTTAGTTCTTGCATTGGATCTAGTTCTTTGTCCTCGAGCAGGTAAGCCAGCACTATGTCTCATTCCTCGATAGGACTGAATTCTTTTTAAACGAGCCACGTTATCATTAATTTCCCGACGCAAATCACCTTCTATTAAATAACTATCGAGAATTAATTGGATACGATTAATTTCTTCGCCGGTTAAGTCTTTAGCTCTTTTATCTGGATTAATTTTACTTTTTTTAACAATTTCTTCAGCTAATTCAGATCCAACTCCATAAATATAGCGTAAAGAAAAATTAATTTTTTTGTTGTCTGGTATATCATGTCCCGCAATACGTGGCATAGTTTATCCTTGCCTCTGCTTGTGCTTGGGATTAATACAAATAACGTACAATTTCCCATGTCGCTTAACAAGCTTGCAATTTTTACAAATTTTCTTTAAAGATGCTTTAACTTTCATAATTACAGACGTGCAATATACCCTACTAGACTAAATTTTTAAAGAGTTAAATTAGTCCTTTCAGGAATATTGCTTTTCCTAATGATTTGTTCTTGATTGCCTATTGCTTGATCGATAGGTAATCTTACATTTTGTCAAATCGTATTTACTAACGTAACCTTTTACTTGGTCACCTGGCATAACACGAATGCGATAAAGACGCATTTTACCAGCTAAAGTACCCAACAACAAACGACCCTTCATCTGCTCAGCTGTAGAGTCAATTACTCTAACTCTAAACATAGTGTTAGGTAAACAACTCTCGACTTCACCAATAATCTCAAAGCGATCACTTTGGCTACTTGCTACAGATGGCGTAAAATCAATCTGTCGCTTAGCTTTAGCAGCGCGTTTGTGTTCTTGTACCTTTCCCATAAAAGAGCATTATACCAGATTTAGCAAAAAAAATCACTTATAAGTCTGACTATTTTTCAGATAAACTCTTTTTATTATTATCTTTACTTATAATTCTCTCCACTTTTAGCACAATGTCATTGAACACTTCTTGCACAGTTTGCTCGCCATCCACTACCGCCAAATGCTTACGTTCTGAATAATAATCTAAAACTTTAGAAGTTTTCTCATGAAAAAGATCAATCCTTCTTCGAATTGCTTTTAAAGTTTCATCTTCTCGATCAGCCTCCCGATCAGAAATCCTCCATAAAGCTTCTTTGTCTGATACGTCAATTAAAATAACTATTTCTTCACCTTTAGTAAAGGTATCAAAAGCTTTTGCTTGAGGAACAGTTCGAGGAAAGCCATCAAGAATAAAGCCTTTTTCGTATTCCGGCTTTTTTAAATACTCAATCACAACTTCTAGAGCTTTATCATCAGGAATTAAGAAACCAGCATTGATGGTTTCCTTCACCCAACGGCCCAAAGCCGTTTTACTCCTGGTCATTTGTCTAAAAATATGACCAGATGATAGGTAGGGAATATTATATTTTTCTGATAACAAATTACCTTGGGTTGATTTGCCCGCTCCCTGAATACCTATTAAGACCAATTTCATAATCCCTTTCGCTTTAGTATTTTAACTGAGTTTGCTATAACGATCGTAATTTTCACTTAATAATTGAGACTCCACTTGTTTGGCTGTTTCTAAAATAACAGAAACCACAATTAATAAGCTAGTGCCTCCTATTGCCAGAGCCTGAATATCGGTAATCATTTGCGCAATAGTTGGTAAAACTGCGATACTAGCTAAAAAGATTGCACCAGCAAAGGTTATTCTAGTAAGCACAAACTCTAAATATTTACGAGTTGGACCTCCTGGCCTAATACCAGGAATAAAAGCCCCACTCTTTTTTAACTCATCACTAATATCTTCAGCATTAAAGAAAATAATGGCACTAAAATAACTAAAGACAAAAACTAGAACAAAATAAGTCAATAAATACCAAATACTGGTCGGAGCAAAGATCACGTTCAAGCGTTCCCCTAAATTCACCAAAAAGTCTTTGCCGCTCAAGGCTAAAACTCTACCTAAAAAGGGAGGTAACATCATTAGCGAAACAGCAAAAATAATCGGCATAACTCCAGCCACATTTACTTTAATTGGTAAATGACTACTTTGTCCACCAACTTGACGACCTCCTTGTATACGCTTAGCATATTGAATATTAACTTTCCGCACCGCTTCGTTGAAAAAAACAACTAAAGCAATAACTGCCAAAGTTACGACCAGCATAATTAAGATAACTGTCAATTGACCGTCATTGCCAATTAAAAAAGATTGTCCAATACTACCTGGAATTTGGCTAAGAATTCCTACTAATAAAATCATTGAAATGCCATTACCCATCCCATACTCGGAAATTAATTCGCCCAGCCACATCATAAGCATTGATCCAGCAATTAAAATTAAAACTACTATCATCATTAGACTTGTTTGCTGGCTAATTAGTAAACCCTGCGAATTAAGTAAAGCTAGAGTAGCTGTCGCTTGAACTGCGGCAACTGGCACAGAAATGATACGCATATACTGATTCAGCTTAGCCTGACCGGCCTCACCTTCTTTTTGCATTTCTTTAATCTTGGGAATAACCATACCCAATAATTGCATCACGATTGAAGCGGTAATGTAGGGATTAATACCAACTGCCACAATAGAAAATCTAGCTAAAGTACCGCCTGCAAATAAATTTAGAAAACTTAAAAATTCATTGCTAGCAAAAATCAATTTTAAGCGTTCAACATCAACTATTGGAACTGGGATATGAGCAAGTAATCTGGTGATAGCAAAAACTACTAGAGTAAAAATGAGCTTTTTTTTAAGCGCTTGATTGGCAAAAATGGCCTGAATCTTTGTTATTATTTGTTCTAACACAAATTCTTATTTTATATATTTTATTCTACTTTTCCACCTAATGTTTCAATCTCTTTTTTAGCTGCCTTGCTCACCTTAATACCTTTAACAGTAAGTTTTCGATTTAATTTGCCTTTTTTAATAATTTTGGCTCTTTTAAAACGTGGATCTATTATTTTATTTAATTTTAAAGTGTCTAAACTAATTTCTTCCAAATCGATGGCGTTTAGATCATTGAAAGTTAGTTCTGCGACCAGTCTTAAAGTCTTAAAGCGGCCTTTACCACGCCACATGGGTAAACGTTTAGTTAAAGGCAAAGATCCACCCTCAAACCATAAAGGGATTTTAGAACCTCTTCTAGATTTTTGGCCTTTTTGACCACGACCAACAGTATGACCACCTTTACCAGAACCATAACCTCGGCCAAGGCGTTTGCTAGATTTAAAAGTGATTTTTTCAAGTTTATTAAATAATGACATTGTTTACTTTTTGCTTTTACTTTTTTCTTTAGCCTCTGCTTGAAGGGCTGCCATCTTTTCTTGCTCTTCTTTTTCAATTTCTGCAATGGAACGCAACTTAATATCTTTAATTTTGACTAAACTAGCTATATGTTTTAAAGCTTCAAAAGTAGCATGAACGCTTGATGTTTGGTTTTCACTACCTAAAATTTTTGCTACTACATCTCTAATTCCAGCAGCTTCTACTACGACTCTCACTGGACCTCCAGCGATAACTCCAGTTCCCTTACTAGCTGGTTTTAACATTACCTTGCCCGCACCTCTTTTAACAGTTAATGAAAAAGGAATGGTAGTACCGTCTATTGGAACAACAATCATTTTTTGCTTGGCTTTTTTAATACCTTTTTTTATAGCTGACAAAACATCGCTGGCCTTACCCAAACCCACACCCACTTTACCTTTACGATCACCCACCACTACCAAGGCAGAAAAACCAATTTGATTTCCACCTTTAGTTTTTTTAGAAACCCGAGAAATTTTAATGACTTTTTCGTCAAATTCTTTGGGTTGATTGAATTTTCTTGGATTGTTTCTTGCCATATGATTTAAAGGTTAATACCGCCTTTTCTTAAAGTTTCAGCTACTTCTTTAATTCGACCGTGATATTTATAATAGGAACGATCTAAAACTAAAGATTCAATTTTTTTATTTTTTAAAATTTTTAATAATTCTTCAGCAGCTAATTTAGCTCTCTCAGTTTTAGTTCCAGCTAGTTTCTTGCTTTTAGAAAAATCTGAACTAGCTGCTAATGTTTTTTCTTGAGAATCATCAATCACCTGTAGGTACAAGTGTTTATTTGAGCGAAAAACAGTTAAACGAGGTCGCTGGCTAGTACCAAAAATTTTAGCCCGCACTCGCTTTTGTCTCTTGAGTCGCTGGTTAAGAGTCTTTTTAATATTTAACATTAAGCGACAGTCTTTCCTGGTTTAGTTCTTACTATTTCATCACTGTATCTAATGCCCTTACCCAAATAGGGTTCTGGGGGTCTTAAATCACGAATATTAGCGCTCACTTGTCCCACTAACTGCTTATCTACACCCTCAACATGAATGGTGTCATTACCCTCTAGTTTAAAGGCAATTCCTGGAACGGCATCAACAGTTACTGGATGAGAAAAACCTAAAGTCATGCTTAAACCAGCTCCAGCACTACTAACTCGATAACCAGTACCCACTAATTTTAGAGTTTTTTTATAAGCTTTGGTGACTCCAATAATATTATTAGCTATTAAACTACGAATTAACCCGTGATTAGCGCGACTTTGTTTTAAATCATTTTTACGCTCAACAAGCACTTCTTGATTTTCAACCTTAACTTTTATTCCAGCTACTAGATGAGTGCTTAACTCACCCTTAGGACCTTTAACAAGCACATGATCATTAGTCACAGTGACTGTCACTTGCTCTGGGATGCTAATATTTTTTCTACCGATTTTTGACATATTTACTTACAATTACCAAATTTGACAAATAATCTCACCGCCCACTTTGGCTTTACGAGCTGCTTTATCATCAATAACTCCCTGATTACTTGATAAAATTGTCAAACCATAACCATTCAGGGTTTGAGGAACCTCACCAGCCTTAACATAAATTCTTCTGCCTGGTTTTGACACTCGTTTTACATCAGTAATTACGCTTAATTTTCCCACATATTTCAATATAATTTTGATATTTTTTTGTGGTTTTTCATCAATAATTTGATAATCTTCAATATAGTTATTAATTTTAAGTATCTTAATAATTTCTTCTTTTAATTTTGAATGAGGCAATACAAGATCTTTGCGTCCCGCCATAGACGCATTTTTTATTCTAATAATCATGTCAGCAATTGGATCAGTCATATTTTTTTCTTTTATCCCTTATTTACTGCTTTTTACTACCCCAGGTAGCTCACCTTTACTTGCTAATTCTCTAAAAGTTAAACGACTTAAACCAAAAAAACGCATATAACCCCTAGGACGACCGGTAATTTTACAACGATTTACGCCTCTAGTCGAGACTCGATTTTTTTTACGCTCACCCGATTTTAAATAAGTGCTTCTTTTTTTCAAAAGCTTTTTAGATTTGGCAATTTTTGATTTTTTAGCCATAAATTACTCGTTCCTTTTTATTTCTTCCTTTTCAAAAGGCATACCTAACAATTCTAATAAACGAAAAGATTTTTTTTGATCACTATTGCTAATCACCAAGTTAATTTGTAAACCACGAATTCTTTCAATTTGATCAAAATCTATCTCAGGAAAGGCAATTTGTTCTTCAATACCTAAACTATAATTTCCTTCACCGTCAAAAGCAGAAGTCGAAACACCTCTAAAATCTTTTACTCTAGGTAAAACCAGAGAAATTAATTTATCTAAAAACTCCCACATGTATTCACCCCGCAGTGTAACCATCACGCCTAAAGGATCACCTTCGCGTAACTTAAAATTTGCAATAGCTAGACGCGCTTTGCTCACCACCGCTTTCTGACCAGTGATAATTTCAAATTGCTTAAGCAAAATGGGCATAATCTTTTCTCTAGCTTTTGGATCAGCTGGATCAGTAACACCCATGTTTAAAACAACTTTTTCAATTTTAGGAACAGCAAGCAAATTTGGAAAATCAAACTCTTTTTTTAGAGCTGGTGCCACTTTTTCCTGGTATTGTTTTCTTAAACGATTCATAATTTTTAGCCTTTATCCTGAGTTTTTCTAATTCTGCTGGTCTTAGCAATTTTGCTACTAGCTCTTTTTGCTGTTTTTTTCTCAGCTTCAATAGCTTCTTGAGCAAATTTTTGACTATCTTCTGTCAACAAAGATTCTTTCTTTGTAGCTTTTTTAGTTGTTTTTTTAGCTTTTTTATCAGCCTTTACTACTTTGTCTAGTTTTTCTGCTTTAGCTAATTGACCAGTCTTTCTGAAAAATCTTTCTTTTTGACCATCAGCTGTTCGGCGATAAGCTAAACGATCTGCCTGGTCTTGATCATTTAATACAGCTATATTAGCTACTGGGAGAGCTCGTTCACTCCGTGTTTTCTCTCCGGGTTTATCCATAAAAGGTTTAGTGTGTTTGTAGTAGAGATTAACATCTTTTACTATAACCTTATTTTGTCTTGCTAATAAAGCCACGATAACACTTTTTTTACCTTTATCTTTACCGGCGGTGACAAGTACTCGATCTCCTATTTTAAATTTCATAATACCTCCGGAGCTAAACTAGCTATTTTATTAAAACCATTATCTTTAACTTCGCGTGCCACAGGGCCAAAAACACGAGTTCCTACAGGCTCTTTATTATCACGATCTTGAATAATCACTGCAGCATTATCATCGAATCTTAAATATTCACCAGTGGCTCGTCTTTTTTCTTTTCTTGTTCTAACAATCACTGCTTTGACTATCTCTCCTTTTTTCAAATTACCGCCTGGATCAGCACTAATAACTGAGGCCACTAACACATCTCCCACCGAAACAAATCTTCTTCCAGAGCCACCATAAACTTGAATGACCCTAATTTTTTTGGCCCCACTATTATCAGCAACATTGAGTACGCTTCTTAGTTGTATCATTTTTATTTCTCAATTTTATTTAATATTTTAAAATGTTTAGTTTTACTGATGGGTCGACATTCTTGAATTTCTACTGTGTCGCCCATAGCTAATTTAATTTTTTTTGGATCGAAATCACAAGCATATTTTTTACTACGCTTTACTCTTTTAGCATAAAGAGGATGAACCCATGTTCTAGCCACCTCTACGCTAGCTGTTTTTTGATTTTTAAGTGACACTACTCGTCCTATTAATTTTTTCATATTGATTGTTTCAATTCTTTTTCGCGCAATACTGTTTTGATGCGCGCCACATCTTTTCTTAAATTTTTTAATTTAGCTGGACTATCTAATTTGCCAGCTTTAGCTAACAAGCGCATGCCAGCTAAATCTTTCATCAAAACACTCAACTCTTTTTTGAGTTCTATTTGATCTTTATCGTGTAGTGCTTTAATATCGTTACTTTTCATTTTATTTTTTCACAAACGCAGTTTTAACTGATAATTTATGTCCCGCTTTATGAAGAGCAGAACGAGCCACATCTTCACCAACACCGCCCACCTCGAACAAGATAAATCCAGGTTTTACTGGTGCTACATATTGATCAATAGCCCCTTTTCCTGAACCCATTTTAATACCTACTGGTTTCTTTGTTAAAGGTTTATGAGGAAAAACTTTAATCCAGTATTTTCCTTCTCGTTTAGTTACATAAGTAATCTTTTTACGAGCTGCTTCAATTTGTCGAGCAGATAACTCTCCACCTTCAATTGCTCTTAAACCAAACTCACCAAAAGCCAGTTCAGTGCCACGCTGAGCCTTACCTCTATTTTTACCTCTAAACATCTTGCGGTATTTTACTTTTTTTGGTTGTAACATTTTTTAAACTTTCAAATTTAGACGATTTCCCCTTTGTAAATCCAAACTTTAATGCCAATGTAACCAGATCTGGTTATTGCTGGATGTTCATAATAATCAATATTAGCTCTTAAAGTCTGAGTCGGAATACTGCCTTGAAAATATTTTTCATTGCGACTAATTTCTGCTCCGGCAATTCTTCCAGATAATTGAATCTTAATTCCTTTAGCCCCTGCTCCCATCACCCGTTCCATTGCCTGTTTAACTGCTCGGCGATGTGGATAGCGACTGATAAGTTGACCAATAATTCTTTCAGCAACTAATTTGGCACTTAGGTCTGGTTTTTTAACTTCTTCAATTTTTAATTCAATTCTTGATTTTTCTTTTTTAATTTTTGAAGTGTTAACAATATGATCAATATCTGCCTTAATTTTTTCTAAATTTTGGCCACCTTTACCAATTACTACACCCGGTCTCGCCACTTCAATAATTAAAGTTAATTTACTAATTGAGCGCTTGATGCTCACATCCACTAAACCAGCATTGCCTAGTTTTTTCTCTAAATATTCACGCAAACGATAATCTTCCAAAACATTAGAAGCGTAGTTCTTTTTATCAGCAAACCAACGAGATTTCCAATTAAAAATCCCACCTGTACGCATTAGAGTTGGATTAACTTTTTGCCCCATATTTTATTTATTATCTTTCTTAGTTATTTTTTTATTTGTCTTTTTTTTCGCTGTGCTTGTTTTATTCACTTTAGCTTTAGTGGGTTTTTTATTAGTTTCTTTGCTCTTTTCTTTTTTTATTTTTTGTTCAACCTTTTCATTTTTAACATCTGTTTCTTTAGTCTCTAATTGAACCTCAACGTGACAAGACCTCTTAAGTATTGTATGAGCACGACCACGACTAACTGCCCTCCAACGTTTATAAGTTGGAGCTTCATCGACCACGATATTTTTAATTTTTAATTGATCTAAAGTTAATTGCTGATTATTAATGGCATTCGCTATTGCTTGACGTAAAGTTTTCAAAACTACTAAACTTGCTCTGCGTTCCATTACTGCTAATTGTTTAAGCGCATCTTCAATTGACATTTCTTTAACCACATCAGCCACATAACGAACTTTGCGCGCGGTCTGTCTGGTATATTTTTGTCTTGCTTTAATAATCATTTTCTTTATCCAATTAGCTTTAAGTTTTAGCCAAAATTCTCTTAACCATTTTGCCATGACCTCTAAAAGTACGAGTTGGAGCGAACTCACCCAGTTTATGACCAACCATCATTTCCGAAATAAAGACTTCAATAAAGTTCTTTCCTTGATGAACCAAAAAAGTGTGTCCAACAAACTCCGGAGCTATAATACAAGCCCTACTCCAAGTTTTAATGGGACTTTTATCAGCACCAGCTTTTTGCTTCATTACTTTAACAAGAAGCTTTTGATCGACAAATGGTCCTTTTTTATTTGATCTAGACATTAATTTCCTTTAATTTTTACTACGACGATCACGCACTATCCATTTATTAGTTTTCCTAGGACTGCGAGTCTTTTTACCTGGAGCGGCAATCTTACCCCAAGGAGTCTTTTGATATTTTAAGCCAACACCACTACGACCTTCACCACCACCATGAGGATGACTACCCGGATGTTGTGCAGTTCCACGTACACCTGGACGAATACCCATAAGACGCCTGGTGCCTGCTTTACCTAATTTACGGTTTTTCCAATCAGCATTACCAAGACTGCCTATTGTAGCGAAACAATCAAGATTTATCAATCTAAATTCTTTAGATGGCAATTGTACTGTAGCGTATTTTTTTTCTTTAGACTGAATGATTGCCCCTAAACCAGCTCCTCGAACTAACTGAGCTCCTTTGCCAGGTCTCAATTCAATATTATGAATTTCAACACCTAAAGGAATGTTTTTAAGTGGCATCGCGTTTCCAGTTTTAGTACTAACTTTTTCACCAGCAACAATTTCATCACCAATTTTTAATTTTTCTGGAGCCAAAATATAGCGTTTTTCACCGTCTTTGTAAGTTAAAAGAGCAATATTAGCACTACGCATTGGATCATACTCAATTCTCTTTACCACAGCTGGTACATCCAATTTATTACGCTTAAAATCAATAATTCGTTGGCGCTTTTTTACTCCACCACCACGATGACGCATAGAAATGTGTCCTTTAGCGTCTCTTCCAGAGCGCTTTTTGTGACCTTTGCGTAACAAAGACTTTTCAGGAGCACCTTTGTGTAAATTTTTACGATCTACGTCAACTCGATGTCTAGTACCGGGAGTACCGGTTTTATTTTTCTTTAACATTATTCGTTTCCTCCAGTGTCAAAAAGGGCAATAGTTTGACCTTCAGCCAATTTCACGTAGGCTTTTTTGGTTTTTGGGCTAACTGTGCCAATTCTTTTTTTACCAGTTTTCTTCTTCACTCGATGTCTAACTACAGTATTAACCTCCAAAACTTTGACATCAAAAACATCTTCTACGGCTTGTTTAATTTGGCCCTTATGGGCGTTCATTAATACCTCAAAAGTATAGACATTTTGCTTATTAGCTAAGCTCAATGATCTTTCTGTAATAACTGGTTTTTTGATTAAGTAGGCATTCATGATTATTTTTTAATACTCTTTTTTTTAACCTTATTAAATCTATCTTCTAAAGTTTTTAATGCATTAAAATCAATTAAAATTTTATCTGCTTTAACAACCTGCAAAACATTAAGTCTTTCAGCAGTAGTCACTGAGACATTGCTTAAATTTGCTAAAGCCCTAACGACTGCTTTGTTTGTTTTATGCAAAACTATCAAAATTTTCTCTGTTTCTTGACTAAATTTATTTATTAATTTTTTAGCTTCTTTAGTTTTACCTTTTAAAGTCGCGACATCTTTGCTAACAAATAAATTCTTTTTTTGTAAAGTAAGTGCGTGTTGCAGAGCAATTAGTTTTGATTTTTTATTTAATTTTAAACTCCAATTTTCAATAGCTCGTGGTCCATGAGATACGCCACCACCAACGAAAATGTTAGGTGTTCTAGCTCCATGACGAGCATTACCCGTTCCTTTTTGTTTATACCATTTCGCCTTAGTTCTCTTAACTTCACTACGAATTTTGGTAAAACTAGTTCCTTGTCTCAAATTGGCCTGATAAACTTTAATTGCTTGAGCTAATAGTTTATCAACAGATTTATCAGAGAACAAAATATCGTTTACCCTGATTTTTTCGTTTTTGCTAGTAGAATCAATAATTGGTAATTGCATTAAGCTGTTTTTTCCTCTTTAAGTTCTTTGTTGTCTTTCGTTTCTTCAGTTTTAACCACTACTACTTCTTCAGTTTTAGCCACTATTGCTTCTTCTTTTTTATTAGTAAAGATAGCTTCGTTTAATTTTATGTCTTTTTTTACCCCAGTTTTTTTAATTCTAACTATAGAGTTTTTATGACCTGGAACTGGACCGCTTACCCAAATTTCACGATTATCCAAATCAATATTAACTACCACTAAGCCTGAAACAGTTTTTGTTTCAAAACCATAGTGGCCAGACATCTTTTTGCCTTTCCAAACTCTACCCGGATCAGTTCCAGAACCAATTGAACCAGGGGCTCTTTGACGATCTGATTGACCGTGAGTACGAGGACCACCATGGAAACCATATCGTTTAACTACTCCAGCAAAACCACGACCTTTACTCACTCCTTGAACGGCCACCACATCTCCAACTTCTAAAACCTGATCAATTTTAATTGTTTCTCCTCGTTTAAAATTTTCATCTACCTCAACACCTTTCACTTGCTTAAAACCAGAAGAAAAACCACTCTTTGAAATTTGCTCTCGAAGTGGTTTGGCTACATTTTTTAATTTCTTTTTGCCATAGGCAAGTTCAGCCTTAAAAGTCTGATCTTGACTTTGCTTGACACTCAACACACAGTTATCATCGACAAATAATTTGGTAATAGGAAGACGCTTTCCAGCTGTTGACCAGGCCTGGGACATACCGATTTTGGTAGCGAATATTGTATTTAGCATGCTTCCTTTTGTTTCGTCTGATCAATTTAGTTTAAGTCCTTAAATAATTTACATCTTAATTTGAATATCAACGCCCGCTGGTAACTCTAAGTGCATTAGAGAATCAATGGTTTTATTTGTTGGATCAATAATATCAATTAAACGCTTATGAGTGCGAATCTCATAATGCTCTTGGGCGTCCTTATCAGTATGGGGAGAAGTCAAAACAGTAAAAGACTTGATATGAGTTGGTAGAGGAACTGGCCCCACAACCTTGGCTCCTGTAGAAAGAGCTGTTTGCAAAATCTTACGACCAGCTTCATCAATCACCCGATGATCGTATGATTTTAATCTCACCCGTATCTTATATGCGTTTTGATTTTTTGCCATACTACTTTTTTAACATTTTTTATTTACTTGTTATCGGTTTTTGCTAAAAAGCAATTTAAACCTGATCACTACTTGAGAAAAAATATTCCTTGTAGAAATCACAAAGCGAGATTATAACTAATTTTCTTCAAGTTGTATAGATGATAAATCAAAACTAGCTTTTAGCGTTTATAATTATCTCCTATAGTGAGAATCGTATTCTACCAGACATAAAAACAAAGAGCAAGAGAAAATAAAAGCCCCCGCTTATTAACGGGGGCTTAAAAAACAATCAGTAAATTATTTTTATTCAATAATCTTGCTTACTGCACCAGCGCCAACAGTTAAACCGCCTTCTCTAATAGCGAAACGAAATCCATCGTGAATAGCTACCGGAGTAATCAATTCGACAGTCATCTTAGCATTATCACCAGGCATAACCATCTCTACACCATCTGGCAATTTAATTTCACCAGTCACGTCAGTGGTGCGAATGTAGAATTGAGGCTTATAGCCTGAGAAAAATGGTTTGTGACGTCCACCTTCTTCTTTCTTCAAAATATAAACTTCAGCTTCAAATTTCTTGTGAGCTGCAGCACTTCCTGGAGCGGCTAGTAATTGACCACGCTCTACGCCATCTTTTTCAACACCACGTAGTAAAATACCAACGTTATCTCCAGCCTGACCCTGATCCAACATCTTTCTAAACATTTCAACACCAGTAACTGTGGTTGATTTTTTATCACGAATACCAACTATATCTACTGTTTCACCAACCTTAACCTTACCGGTTTCAATACGACCAGTCACCACTGTGCCACGACCTTTAATTGAAAATACATCTTCAATATACATGGAAAATGGCTTGTCAATTTCACGCACTGGTTCAGGAATGTAATCATCAATTGCTTCAAGCAATTTTACGATTCCTTCTTTAGCGTCCTTATCACCTTCAAGAGCTTTTAAAGCGCTAACTCGCAAAACTGGAGTATTTTCACCATCATAACCATATTTAGTCAAAAGCTCTCGAACTTCCATCTCTACTAAATCAAGTAATTCTGCATCGTCAACCATGTCGCATTTATTCAAAGCAACAATTAGTTTGGGAACGTTCACTTGATTAGCTAAAAGAATGTGCTCACGAGTCTGAGGCATTGGACCATCGGTCGCTGCCACTACTAAAATTGCTCCATCCATTTGGGCCGCGCCAGTAATCATATTTTTAATTTAGTCAGCGTGACCTGGGGCATCAATATGAGCATAGTGACGCTTTTCGGTTTCATATTCAACATGGGAAATATTAATAGTAATACCTCGAGAAATTTCCTCGGCACTACTTTCAACATCCTCATATTTCATTGCTTTGTTAATATCTGTAGGATATTTTTCTGCTAAAACGTGAGTCATTGCTGCTGTTAAAGTAGTTTTACCATGATCAATATGACCAATGGTTCCAATATTAACGTGGGGTTTGTTTCTGACAAATTTTTGTGCATCTGCCATAACTTGTATCTCCTTTTTTTTATAATACTTAGTAATAATTTTTAACCATCTTATTATACACTAATCTGAAAAGTTAGGCTTTTTTGCCTTTTCTTTCTTCAACAATTGCTTCAGTAATATTACGAGGCACTTCATCATAATGGCTGGGCAATAAAACACTGGTAGCTCGACCCTGAGTCATGCCGCGCAAAGTAGTTACGTAACCTTGCATTTCTGATAGTGGCGCAATAGCTGTAATAATACTAATATTGCCGCGTTGATTAGTACCTTGAATTTGCGCTCGACGACTGCCCAAATCACCAATTACATCTCCCATATATTCTTCTGGAGTGCTAACTTCAACCTTCATAATTGGCTCAATTAATATCATGTCTGCTTTACTCACTGCATCACGCATAGCAAATGAACCAGCCATTTTAAAAGCTAATTCGCTAGAATCAACTTCATGATAAGAACCGTCATATAAAGTTACTTGAACATCAACCATAGGATAATTGGCTAAAAAACCACGATCTAGAGCTTCTTTAACACCTTTATTGGTTGGCTCAATATATTCTTTAGGCACTGTTCCACCTTTAATTTCATTAACAAATTCATAACCAGTACCACGATCCTTAGGTTCAATACGCAATAAAACGTGGCCATATTGTCCACGACCACCAGACTGCTTAATATATTTGCCCTCGCCATCAGCTTCTCTTTTAATCGTTTCACGATAAGCCACTTGAGGCTTGCCAACATCAGCATCCACATAAAATTCACGTTTTAGACGATCAACAATAATTTCTAAATGTAACTCACCCATGCCACCAATAATAGTTTGTCCAGTTTCCTGATCTGACTTAATGCTAAAAGTTGGATCTTCTTCACTCAACTTAGCAAGAGCCATGCCCATCTTTTCCTGATCAGCTTTGGTTCGCGGTTCAATGGCTAAATAAATAACTGGCTCTGCAAAAGTAATGCCTTCCAAAACTATTGGGTATTTTTCATCACACAAAGTGTCGCCAGTTTTTGTTTCCTTTAAACCAATCATGGCTACAATCTCTCCAGCCAATGCTTCGCTGATTTCTTCTCTTTGATTGGCATGCATCAACAGCAAACGTCCTAAACGCTCTTTTGTATCTCTACTAGAATTATAAATATAACTACCAGACTTCATAATTCCTGAATAAATACGAAAATAGGTCAATTTTCCAACATGAGGATCAGTTTGGATTTTGAAAGCTAGCCCACAAAATTTTTCTTCAGGCGTTAGCTTACGCTCTATGAGTTCTTCAGTGCCTGGTTTAAGACCAGTAATATATTCTATATCTAAAGGGGATGGTAAATATTCAATCACTGCATCTAATAGAAGTTGAAGACCCGTATTTTTAAGCGATGAACCAGCATAAACTGGAACTAACTTGTAATCAATTACTGCTCGACGAAGAGCTGCTTTCAACTCGTCTACTCCGATTTCTTCTGAATTTAAAAATTTCTCCATCAAAACATCATTTGTCTCGGAAATTGATTCAACTAGTTCAGCCCGCAAACTTTCCACTTCTGCTAAATATTCTTCGGGAATATCTTTAATTTCAGGCTCGGTAGCTGCGACATGATCCTCCCAAAAATAAGCTTGGCGAGTTAATAAATTAATCACTCCATCAAAATTGTCTTCACTACCCATGGGTAAAACCATCACTGCCGGCTTGACACCAAATTTGGTACGAATATCTTCAACAGTAGCCTTAAAATCAGCTCCTAATTTGTCCATTTTGTTAACAAAACAAATTCTTGGTACATTGTACTTGTCAGCTTGACGCCAAACAGTTTCTGATTGAGACTGCACACCCTCACTAGCATCCAAAACTGTAATTCCTCCATCAAGCACTCTCAACGAACGTTCTACTTCTGCAGTAAAATCCACGTGTCCTGGAGTATCAATAATATTAAAACGATAAAATTCTTTAGCTAAATGACTATCAAAATAAGGCTTCCAAAAACAAGTGGTAGCTGCTGACATAATTGTAATACCGCGCTCTTGTTCTTGAGCCATCCAATCCATAGTAGCTGCACCCTCATGAACTTCTCCGATCTTATAATTACGACCAGTATAAAAGAGAATTCTTTCTGTAGTAGTAGTTTTACCAGCGTCAATATGAGCAATAATCCCGATATTTCTAATTCTATCTAGACTTACTTTACGCTGATTTAGAGTAGCTGACATAAATATTTTTAAGCGCTCTAAGCGCCTTTTTTAATATAATTTAATAATATAATAAACAATAATTTTACAATTTTTTTACTTAAATAACCAGCAATAGATTACCAACGGAAATGAGAAAAAGCCTTGTTGGCTTCAGCCATACGATGAGAGGTATTGCGTTTCTCAATCGCTCCTCCCTGTTCTTGCAAAGCATCCAAAATCTCAGCTGCTAATTTTTCGGCAAAACTGTGATATTGTTTGTTGGATCTTTTATTAGCCTCATTAAGCAACCAACGAATACTCAAAGACCTTGCCCTTAAATCTCTAACTGACATTGGCACTTGATAAGAAGCTCCACCAACACGACGAGATCTAACTTCCATTTTTGGTTTAATTTTTTCAATAGCTTCTTCTAATACTTCTAAAGCTTTACGTTTGCTTTCTTTAGCTACAATTTCTAAAGCCTCATAAACTTGTTTTTGAGCTACCGATTTCTTACCATCTCTCATACTTCGATTAATTAAACGCTGCACAAGGGTTGACTTATACTTCACATCTTTCTTGATTAGACGAATATTAGCTTTCTTAGTTCTCATAGGCTTAACTCCTTTTTACACCATATTTACTGCGACTTGATTTTCGTCCATCAACTCCAGCACAATCATATTTACCCCGAACAATATGGTATTTCACACCTGGCAGGTCTTTAACTCTTCCTCCACGAACTAAGACAACACTGTGTTCAGCTAAATTATGTCCTTCTCCTGAAATATAAGCTGTGACCTCAACTTTATTAGATAAACGCACCCTAGCCACTTTTCGCAAAGCAGAGTTTGGTTTCTTTGGAGTCATAGTTTTCACCACAGTACACACTCCTCGTTTTTGCGGGTTAGTGGTTTTAGTGGGGCGGTTAGTATTTGAATTGAAACTACGGCGTAAAGCAGCTGCTTTGACTCGTTTAGTTCGTTTCTTTCTTCCGCCTTTTCTAATTAGTTGATTAATAGTTGGCATAATATATTTATTTTCTATAACTTGAAGGGCAATTTTAACACAAGCTATCAAGATTATCTAGATTGTCTCTATTCGAAGCGCGCCCTTTCTTCACTAGTGGGAATTAAGCGACCAATAATCACATTTTCTTTCAAACCCTTTAGATAATCAATGGCTCCTTCAGCTGCCGCATCAGTTAACACATGTTTGGTATGCTGGAAAGAAGCTGCTGACAACCAAGAATCGGTAAATAAGGAAGAACGAGTAATCCCTAGTAAAAGCACTCTGGCCGTAGCTGGATCACCACCAGCTGCCATCACGTCTTCATTAATATCAACAAAACGACTGCGCTCTACTACTTCACCAACTAAGAAATCTGTATCTCCTGGCATATCAATTTGCAATTTATCACCCATTTTTCGCACTATAACTTCAAAGTGTTTGTCATTGATGCTTATACCTTGTGACTCATAGACTGCTTGGACTTGACGAACAATATATTGTTGAGTGGCTAATAATCCAGAAAGTTGTAAGAGTTCTTGAACATTAATCCCACCAGCAGTTAAAGCTTGACCAGTGTGTACTAATTGCTTATCACTTACTTGAAGCTTAATTGAGCTAGATAAAGTATAATTTTCTTCTTCGCCATTGTTTCCCTTAATGATAATTTCTTGTTCATTGGCTTTTTGTTTAATTCTTACCTTGCCTGGAAAATGAGCAATAATGGCTTGTACCTTTGGATTTCTTGCTTCTAGTAATTCCTCAACACGTGGTAAACCTTGAGTTACATCTAAACCAACAATTCCCCCTGAGTGCTTGACTCGCATGGTGAGCTGAGTACCAGGCTCTCCAATAGATTGAGCAGCTAAAACACCAACTGGTACGCCAATTTTTACTTGGCTACGATTGGAATAATCCCAACCATAACACTTAGCACACAAACCATATTTAGCACGACAAGTTAAGGCGGATCTAACCCAAACAGAGTCAACCTTGCTTTGATTAACTGCTTCAGCTAAATCTGGAGTAATTAATTCCCCAACTTTGACTAAAATCTTTCTACCTTCTTTAATATCTTGAGTGGTATAACGACCAAGAATTCTAGACATAAATATCTCTTTTCTTGGTAAACGTTTAATCTCAATTCCTTCTTTAGTCTCGCAGTCTTCGGAACGAATAATGGCATCATGAGCCACATCCACTAAACGACGTGTTAAATAGCCAGCATCAGCAGTTTTGATTGCTGAGTCAGTTAAACCTTTTCTAGAACCACGAGCTGAGGTAACATATTCAAAAATACTTAAGCCCTGCCTAAAATTAGATTTAGTCGGCATTTCCACAATATTACCTAAAGGATCAACCACTAAACCACGCATAGCAGCTAGTTGTTTGACCTGATCTTTAGAGGCGCGAGTACCACCTGAATCAATAATGGTTTTTACGCTATTACGATCATCATAGGTAGCCCAAGTTTTTTCAGCTAACTCTTCAGTTGTTTTGATCCACACATCGAGAGATTGTCGGCGACGCTCATCATTAGTAATTAAACCTTGTAAATAATATTCTTGAATTTTTTCCACTGCATCATTGGCCTTGGCAATGACCTGCTCTTTTTCTTCGATCATTCCACAGTCAGTCACTCCTACTGACAGACCAGATTTAGTAGCTGCTTCAAAGCCTAAATTTTTGATATCATCAATCATTTTAGCCACTACTGTTTCTGGCTCAGTTTCAATAGCTTTAGTCACAATGTGTTTAATTTTTTTAGCCTCAACAGCTTCATTGATGAAACGTAAGCTTAAAGGTAAAACACTATTAAACATCAGGCGACCAACACTAGTTTCAACTAATCGATGCTCACCTTTTAATTTCAATTTCACTTGAATTTTTTGACGCAACTTTAAACGCCCAATTTGATTTAGGTGATAAGCCTCATTTTTGCCACTCAAAGTGGCAGGAAAAATTTCTAAATTCTCATCAAAACTAGTGTAATAATAAACACCCAAAGCCATTTGTTTATTTGGTAAAGTGATAGGCTCACCATTAGCTGGCTTAAGCAAGTTGTGGTCAGCAATCATTAAATCAATGGCTTCTTGTTGAGCTTCTTTGGTTAGAGGTACATGCACAGCCATTTGGTCACCATCAAAGTCAGCGTTATAACCTGCGCAAACACAAGGATGTAGAGATATAGCACTACCTTCAATTAAAACAGGATAAAAAGCTTGAATACCTAGTTTATGTAAAGTTGGTGCACGGTTAAGTAACACTGGGTGATTCTGAATCACTTTTTCTAAAATTGCATAGACTTCAGCTTCACGACGATCAACTAAGTGGCGAGCACTCTTAACATTAGGTGCAATACCATGAACAATTAATTCGCGCAAAACATAAGGCTTAAACATTTCTAAAGCCATGTCTTTTGGTAAACCACATTGATTCAGTTTTAATTCTGGACCAACAATAATCACACTTCTACCAGAGTAATCAACTCTTTTACCCAATAAGTTTTGACGGAACCGTCCAGTTTTACCACGAAGCATTTCCGAGAGCGAACGCAGTGGTCGACGATTAGAACGACGACGACTTTGTTTAGCTTGAGAGCTATCAATCAATGAATCAACCGCTTCTTGCAACATTCTTTTTTCATTGCGCAAAATAATTTCTGGAGCTCCTAAATTAATTAAGTGAGCCAAACGATTATTACGATTAATCACGCGACGATATAAGTCATTTAAATCAGAAGCAGCAAAGCGACCACCAGACAATTGAACCATTGGTCTTAAATCTGGAGGTAAGACTGGTAAAATTGAAAGGAACATCCAACTTGGATCAATTTCTGATTTTTTTAAACCTTCCAAAACTCGGAGACGCTTAATAATTTTGGTTTTCTTTGCCCCTTTGCTTTCAACTAATTCATCACGCAAAGATACTATTTCTTTGTCTAAATCAACATCTTTAACTAATTCCAAAATAGCTTCAGCACCCATACCCACTTTCAAGTGAGTGTTGGCGTTATATTCATCCAATTTGAGATATTCATCCTCAGTTAAAACAACTTTTTTCTTAATTTTTTTCACCATTTGTTTAATGGTTTTATAAATTTCTTCAGTCTGCTCAATTTGTACTTCTAATTGTTGCTTAGTGGCAACAATTTTATTTTTAGTTTTTAGGTCTAATTCAGCTAATTTTAGTTGAAGAGTTTCTTTACTCTTAACTTTTTCCTTGAGAGTTTTAGTTTCAGTTTGGAATTCTTCTTTAATTTTAGCAATACTTTTTTCAGCATTGTCTTTTAACTCATCAATGGCTGCCACACTATCCACATCAAGCTGTTGTAAAACTTCTTTCTTTTGTTCGCTATCTACGCCCAGCACAATATATTGAGAAAAATACATGATTGAATTGAGGTTGCGAGGAGATAAATTTAACAACAGCGATAATTTAGAAGGAGCACCTTTGAAAAACCAAATATGAGCCACTGGAGCAGCTAATTGAATATGACCCATTCTTTCACGACGGACTCTAGATTCAGTAACTTCAACACCACATTTATCACAAATAATACCTTTATATCGAATACGCTTGTATTTGCCACAGTGACACTCATAGTCTTTGACCGGTCCAAAAATCTTTTCATCAAAAAGACCATCTTTTTCTGGTTTTAATGATCGATAATTAATCGTTTCTGGCTTTTTGACTTCACCATAAGACCAATCTTTAACGTCTTGTGGGGAAGCAATCTTAATTTGTAAAGCACTAAAATCGACAATGTCTTTGGTTTTTTTGATGGTTTGATTAAAAAATTTTGGCATAAATGTTTTCGCTTATTTGTTTGATAGAGTAATAATTTATTTAGTAGTTAGCCCTTCTTTAGTCTTCAATTTCTATTTCTTCATCCACTACTTCATCAGCTTCAGTATCCTCATCTTCATCAAGATCCTCATCAAGTTCTTCTTTTGCTAAATCAGGCTCTTCTGTTTCTTCTTTTTCTTCATCAGCTTCTTCATCTTCGTCTTTAGTTTTTTCTTCAGAATCCAAATCCTCTAAAATTAATATCTCTTCCTCACCCTCATCTGTTTTTTCTTCTTCTTTACTAAACAAAACCTCATCTAACGGATTAATATTTAATACTAAAGAATTTAATTCTTTACAAAGAACCTTAAATGATTCTGGAACAGTTGGTGCAGGGATTTCTTCTCCTTTAACGATTGCCTCAAAAGCTTTGGCTCTACCTCTAACATCATCTGATTTAATCGTCAGCATTTCTTGCAAAACATGAGCATCTCGATGAGCTTCCAGCGCCCAAACTTCCATTTCTCCCATACGCTGACCACCCATCTGGGCTTTACCACCCAAAGGTTGTTGAGTGACTAAAGAATAAGGTCCTGTTGAGCGAGCGTGAGTTTTGTCTTCAACCATGTGGCTAAGCTTCAAAATATAGTTGACTCCCACCACTGATTTTTCATGATAAGGTTCGCCAGTCAAGCCATCATAAAGCTGGGTTTTACCAGTAACTGGCAAACCGGCTTTTTCTAATTCCTGCCAAATTTTATCTTCATCAAATTCTTCAAAAGCTGGCACCGCCACTCGATAACCTAACTTATCCGCAGCCCAACCTAAATGAGTTTCAAGTAGCTGACCAAGGTTCATACGAGCCAAAACTGAGAGAGGAGAAATAATAATATCAACTGCTGTCCCATCCTCTAAATGAGGCATATCGGCTTGAGGAACAATTTTAGAAATTACTCCTTTATTACCATGACGACCAGCTAATTTATCTCCGACTACAATCTTTCTTAATTGAGCAATTTTAACTATTACTTCCTTAATTGTTCCTGGATCTAATTCATCACCTAAATCGCGATCTAAAATTTGCACATCAATGACTGTGCCCTCTTCTCCATGAGGCATCCGTAGTGAAGTATCGCGAATTTCTTTGGATTTCTCGCCAAAAATGGCACGCAATAAACGTTCTTCTGGAGAAAGTTCTGTTTCTCCCTTTGGGGCAACTTTACCAACTAAAATGTCACCAGATTTAACGTGGCTACCAATTTGAATAATGCCATCAATATTTAAATTTGCCAAAAAGGTTTCGCTAACATTAGGAATGTCATTAGTTAATTCTTCAGGACCCAAACGAGTGTCCATGACTTTAGCTTTGTGTTCACTAATTTGAATTGAGCTTAAAGTGTCCTGTTGAACCAAACGATCTGAAATCACAATAGCGTCTTCATAACCATAACCTTTAAAAGAAGTATAGGCGATTAACA
>JAAZKO010000045.1 GCA_012799795.1 Minisyncoccota bacterium
AACTTTCATTTAATTCTCTCCTCGCTTTAATTCCCAAAACTTTAGATAAGCGATTAAATGATGAAGGCCACTAAACAGCGCAAAAACAAAACCTGGCCAAGCATCCATGAAACCTTTGTGGCGAATATAAAGTTTTAAAAACGTGATGGTCGGTTTGATTAAAAGATAGTCTATAAAGGTGATGGGATTGACTTTTAAGCCAGCTTCTAATAACTGTTTGGCCTTAAATGAAGTGTAGGTATTAAATTTGTGTAAATACATAGCAAAAGTGGGATTGCTCCAGTGCCATAAATGGCCATCAGCCACGCCAGTTTGACCATCAACCCACATTTGTTCATGCACGTCTTTTTGTGGCAAGCCGGCTTTGCCATTTACGTAGAATCGAATCACTGGATCGGGATATTGGCCACCTTTTTTCAGCCAGCGTCCCATAAATAAATTATGCCGTTTAATCCACCACGCGACTGTGTCGTTTTGCGTGAATTTTTTTTGCTTGCCAATTTTTTTGTCGGTTTTTTTAATAAATTCTGCTAATTCTTCGTCAACCGCTTCATCGGCGTCAATTTGCAAAACCAATTGCCCTTTGGCGTTGTCCATTGCCAGTTGTTTATTAATATGAAAATTCTTTTTATTAGTGGTTTTAATAACACGCGCGCCCATTTTTTTTGCTAGCTCGCGAGTGTTGTCAGTTGAATCACCATCCACCACCATGATTTCATCAGCAAAACTTTTTACCGAATTTAAACATTTTTCAATGTTAGAGGCTTCATTGTGGGTGGCTAATACTACAGAAATCATAATTTTATTATAACAAATTATAAACGCTCTAAAGTTTCTATACCAAGGATCTTTAAGCCAATTTTGATGATAAAAGATACTTGAGCTACCAGTTGCAGCCGGAAATCACGCCTTAGAAGGGCTTCTTCTCCAGAGGAATCTTGTAAAATTTGGTATTTATTGTAAAAACTATTAAATTCTTTCGCTAAACTATATAAATGCTTACAAAGCAGTGCTGGATTTAATTCTTGCTGACTCTGTTTGACTATTTTTTGGAAATTGGCTAATAGTTGAATGATTTCTTTTTCCAACGGTTCAACTAATAAATGAGCATCCGTTAATTGTTGAGCGTCACTTAACTGTTGGGTATCGCTTGTTTGCTGAACCTTAATTCCTTGTTCTTTAGCTTTTCTTAAAATACTTTTGGCACGTGCATAAGCATAGAGCATATATGGCCCAGAATTACCTTGCAAATTTAAAATCTCATCCCAATCAAATTTAACGCTCAGCTGGCTGTTGCGTTTGAGATCATTCCATTTGAGGGCGGCAATGCTTAGCACTTTGGCAGTTTCCTCGTCACCACTCAAATCTTGCGCTTTGGCTTGAGCTTTATCTAAAACTTCATTAAGCCAAATGACTTGTCCTTTACGCGTTGACATTTTGCCATCAACGAAACGATATAAACCATGTTTGAGGTGAATCCGCTCATTTTTTTGGTACCAGCCAAGTAATTCTTCAGCTCGGTAAAGTTGTTGAAAATATAAACTTTGTTCACTACCAACTTCATTAATAATAATTGGATGCTCGCCATTCTTACCCTGATAGCGTTCTTGTTCCAGTCTCCATTTGTCAGCTGCCAAATCACGAGTGGCATAGAGAGTCGCTCCATCAGCTTTTTGAATCATTAATGGGGGATACTGATCATTTTCATAAAAGATTAGCTTCGCTCCACCCTCACCTTCTTTAACAAAATCTTCTTTCATTAGCTGCTTAATTAGATCACTAAGCATTGCTTCAAAAAATGATTCGCCAAAGCCTCGGCCATCATTTTCGCTAAATTTGACACCCAGTCGCTGATAAATTTTACTAAATTCAGTTAGTGACCAATCAATGCATTTTTGCCACAAGCGGCGGGCTTCACTGTTTCCTTGCTCTAATTTTTTAAACCATAATCTGGCCTCATCGTTGAGTTGCTCATCTTGTTCGGCTTCTTGGTGAAACTTAACATAAAGCTTGACTAGCTCAGCTACAGGATTGTCGCTCTTTGCAATAGCTTCTTCATCACCCCATTTTTTAATGGCCACAATTTGTTTACCAAATTGGGTTCCCCAATCACCCAGGTGGTTATCGCGAAAAACTTGATAACCCATAGCTTGATAAAGATTGGCCACTGCATCACCAATAATGGTTGAGCGCAAATGACCAATGCTAAAAGGTTTGGCAATATTGGGCGAAGAATACTCAACAATCACTTTTTGTGATTGGGTATTTTGTGGAAATAACTCATCTTCTTTTGTCGCTAAGCCGGCAAAAATTTGCCAAAAACGTCGGTCGTTGAGTCGAAAATTAATAAAACCGGGGCCAGCGACACTGGCTTCGATATCGCTATTTTCTTGATTAAATTGCTCAACAATACTTTCAGCTAATTCTCTAGGATTAGCAAAGTCTTCGCTGACTAAATGCTGCTTGAGCATAGCTAAGTTGGTACTAAAATCTCCAAAATTTTTTAATTTAGGTTTTTCTAATAAAATGTCTTCAAGCCGAACCTTTTTACTTAAGTTTTCTGGCAAAGCAAGCAAAATAGCTGCTTTTAATTTTTCTTCAATATTCATAAGTCTTATTATAAGTGATAAAACTATTCTTTAGGCAAATAAATGCGGAAACGTTCACTGCCATCGCTACCATAAACTATATGGTCTGGTTGATAATGCAACATCTCATCTTCTTGACTAGTTACAACTATGGTTTTTTCTCTGTATAAATCTTGAAAATCAATCTTTTCTAGAAATTGGTAATTAACTAAAATACCACCGTGATAGGCAATCGGGCTGAGCTCATTGCCAAACAGCACATAAATATAGGCGTGCTGATAATCATTAGTAAATAATATTTTTTCCACCCCATTTTTATCTAAGCTTTTTAGGTAATCAATGGTTTCCAGATAGCCTTCGCTAAAAGCTTCAGCACTTGCTTGTCGATAAGTTAAATAATAATGGCGCTGATATGTTAGTAAAAATAAAAAGTAGGCAAGAATCACTAGATAATTTAATCCCCATTTATGATCTTTAAAAAACTGTCTAAGTCGCTCAAAAGCAACTAGTTCCAATAAAATCCAAGCCGGCAGCGCTAACAGCGCTCGATTACTATGATAAGGTTGATCACCCATTATCGCTGGCAAATAACCCACAATTAGCCATATTCCCATCAATTTTAAGATTTTTTTGCTAGCTTGATTAAAAGGTACTTTATTGCTAAATAAACTAAGAATGTAGGTAATGATTAAAGCTAGCGCCGGATAAGTTAACACTCCAAAACGAGCATCACCGTGGCGTAATTGCCCCATCACTTGACCCTTGGCTAAAAAATCCCAGGAAAAATAAGATAGGGTATTGTCCCCTAAAATTTTTAGCTTTTCTCCAAGGGCCATCTCAGCCAGTAAAATACTAGAACCAGCTCTAGTTAAACCTTCCCCATAAATTGCGTCGTAGGCTAAGGGGCTAAGTAAAAAAAGACTTAATACAAGGGTTATTATTAAATGCGTCCATTTTATTTTTGTTTTTTTGAGCTGCAAGAGAAAAACAATACCAAACAATAATGGAATAGTAATTTTACTACTATGATAGGTATAGAGAGTTAAACAGGCCAAGATCGCTGATAGAGCCATTTGCCAAAACTTTTGCTGACGAAAGTAGCGATAAAAAAAGTAAAGAGCCCAAATTAATAAACTCAGAGCAATACCCGCTTCAAATCCTAAACGACTATAGTGAATGTGCCAAGGAGATAGTGCTAAAAAGAAAGCTGCCCACAGCGCCAGATTTTTATCCATTTTACTTTGAATAAGTAGTTCCTTGACCAAAAGATAAAAACCCAGTATCGCCAAAATACTAAATACAGCGAATGGTAAGCGCACCGCCCACAAATGTAGACCAAACAGGGCAGTGCTAATGCCATTTAAATAGATTGCCAAAGGTGCCTTATAATCACCATATGAGCGAAAAGAAATGGGTAAAAATTCCAACCATTCATCGCGTCGGGTTTGCCAAATGGCAAAACCGTTATAGCCAATGGCTACTTCATCAACAGCCATTCCGGCTGGCACTCTCCCCAACTGAAAAAAACGCAAAGCAGTCGCCAATAATAAAATAGCCAAGAGCCATAAACAACGCTTTAGTTTTTTTTTAGACCAGGGTTGTTTTAATTCTTGGATAAACCAATATGGTCGCCAGAGAAAATAGGCTATTTTTTGCCAAAAATCCGCATTTTTTTTACTAAATTTTTTGCCATTTTGCCAGCTAATTTGATCGATTTTATCTTGACCAAAAACACTTTGATTGGTGCTTTCGTGATGATGTTCAACTACAGCCTTGCTTTCAAAATAGACTTGCCAGCCTCTTTTTTTTGCTTGAAAAGATAAGTCAATATCTTCCCAATAAGCCGGTTTAAAGCGCTCATCAAAGCCGCCGATTTCTAGAAATTTTTGACGATCAATCAAGCTACTGCCACCACTCGCCCAAGCTGTTGGGCCACTCACAAAATTATCGGCTTTACTATGTTGAAAAATACCTTGCTCGAACCAGAGTTTGTTTTTACCTGCACAATCCTCATTATTTTTGCCATTTTTTTCCAAACAAGTCACCGCAAACATATCTTTGTTTTTAAAGTGGGGAATTAAGTGATTAAGAACATCGGGATGCGGAGCCACATCATTGTTTAATAAGAAAACTAAAGAATGTTTGGCTAGTTGAAAAGCAAAATTAACTGTTGCGCCAAAACGTAAATTTTCTTGATTAATGGCAAAAATTATCTCAATCCCCTGCCATTTTCCTTGATAAATAGTGGCAGACCATTTTTTTTGCTTTTCTAATTTTAATTTAAATTTCTTTTCTAGAAATTTTTCTGTTTGCTTTTGGTCTGGACTAGCGTCATCAATAATTAGCAATTGATCACCAGAGCGCATAATCGCCAAGACCTTATTGAGGTGTTTGGCTAGTAGCGCTTCTCCCATATAACTGGGAATTAAAACGCTGATGGCTGATCTGTCACTTTGATTTGTCATTTTTACTAAGTATTTTTTTAAGCGTCAATCATTTTAAATAATAATTGATTGAAGCGCTCGGCATTAAAGTCTTGTGCTCTAATTCTCATCCCTTGAGCTACTTTTGCTCGTTCTTGCTCATTTTTTATTAGTGAAATAGTTTTCTTTAAACAGTCTTCATCGCTCTGCCACAGATAATCAGCAAATTCATCACCAAGAACTTCTTTATGACCACCTTTAGCAATTAATAATGCCACACAATAAGCAGCCATCGCTTCAACCGGAGCAATACCAAAATGCTCAACTGCACTGGGATATTTATTTTCATCTAAACCATAACCGGTTGCTTGCCAATAAATACTCGCCCTCTGGTAAAGTTTAACTAAACTAGCACGATCAATTTGCTGATGAATTTTGATTGGTAAATCTTTTGCCAGCTTTTCTATTTCTTGAAAATAAGCTTCGTCTTCAACCGCACCAACTAAGTGTAATTCCCAGCCAGCCAGGAGTTTTGGCTCAGCTTTAAGTAAGCGAGTAAAAAGATTAATCAAAACATCTTGTCTTTTACTATGTAATTGGCGGAAAAAACGACCAACATTTAAAATAATCTTCTCTTTTTTAAAAGATGGATCTTTTTGTGCTGGAAATTCATTAAGATTAACCAAAGGCTGATGTACAAAATCAATTTTTATTGACCAATTTTTTTCAACATAATCTTTAGTGAAATACGAATTGCTATTTTTGATTTGATAATTTTTTAATTTAAGTCTTTCAATAACTGAGCGTTTATTTAAAGATAAAGGCACTTGAATATGCAAAATGTTCTTTTTTGCTAAAGAAAAAAATAGAGAACCATCGGTTAGATGATAAATTAGATCAAAATCTTTAGTCCAAAAAAGTTTCTGCCAAAAACTGGCACTGGTACCCAGCGGTGAGGCAATAATTTTTAATTTATTTAAATCATAAGCACAAAATTTCTGATAATTTTGTCGAATAATGGCAGTTTTTTCTTGAGTTAGAAAATCTCTTGTCGGTAAAGCCAAATAAACCTCATCTCTACCCCGCTCGAGTAGAGCAGTGATACAATCCAGTAAATATTTCTCTCCTCCACCAAAATGTTTAGGAAAGTAGGGAGAATAAAAGACAATTTTCATTTTTATAGTTTTAAGCTGGCACCTTCAGTTTTCCAGAGTTTCTTAATTTGCATCTCTTCTTTGTGATAGCGATCTTCTAAACTGGGCTTTTCCTGTAATTCCCAAACTTGAATATAAACCAGCATTCGATTAATTCCTTGTATTAAAGCTTCAATTAGGCCTGCCATGCCATCTTTGCGCCCTTGATATTTAAAAGCCCGACGATAAAATTCCATAAAACCTTTACGCAAAATAGTCAAAAAGCTAACTTTTTTGGTTTTTTTACTGGTTGCGAGCAAGCTCGCTTCCTTAATTGTCCAATTAGCGCTTTTAATTAAATTTTCCTGAGTGGAGCGATGAGTCAAATGGATTAATTGATGATTTAATTGACAAAGATGACCAGAATAAATCGGACTCTCATGAATTTCGCCCTGCCAACCCTTTAAACTTTCTTTCTGAAAGACTCGCAGTACTTGGTCATTTTGCCAATTACCATAGTTAAATTTACGACCATAACAAATATTTTCTCGATTAATTTCCATTACTTGGCAATCTTGATTTTCCAAATGCACTAGGATTTCTTTAGCTAAGGCTGGAGTCACTCTTTCATCAGCATCAACATAGAATAAATAATCAGTATTGACACCTTCCAAGCCCTTTTCTCGTTTCTTGGCAAATGAGGGATGATCAAAGCCGATTACCCTGGCTCCATATTTTTCGGCGATGGGTACCGTTTGATCACTGGAAGCGCCATCGATCACTAGTATTTCATCACACCAAGTTAGCGTCTCCAAACAAGCTGGCAACATTTTTTCTTCATTTTTGGCAATAATAACAGCCGTAATCTTAGCTCTAGACATAACTTTGTTTACCCAAATTACTTTTTATTAGATCTAGCACTGCTTTACGTTCAGTAGAAGAACCTTTAAGTAAAAGGCGCAAGGCCAGATGAGCAGTAGTTAACTTACGCCGACCCCAGCCATGTTTTAAACTCAATAATAAGCGATTGCGAGTCTGATAATATTGCTGCAATTGAGAACCCACGCCTCCCGTTGAACTAGCAATTTTGTGATAAATCGAAGCGCTGGGACAATAATAAATTTTTAGACCCGCTCGCTTAACCCGCAGACTATAATCAACATCTTCACTATAAAGAAAGAAACGATTGTCTAAAGTGCTAATTCTCTCCACCACCTCTCTACTGATTAGCATGCAACAACCCGTAGCAAAATCTGTTTCTCGGGCCTCATCAAAATGACCCCGATCTACTTCGTCTACACCAATATGAAAACTAATTAAGTTTGACCAATCAATCTTGCCACCCGCATACCAAATCACTTGACCCAACTGTTCTGGCAAATAACTATCTTTATGGTATTCATAGCCTTTTTGAAAATAAATTTTGGGAGACATTAGACCAATTTTTGGATCATTTTTTGCCATTAAATATAGCTCTTTTAGAAAGTTTTTAGTAACTAAAGCATCACTATTGAGCAATAGAAAATAATCACTATCGTAATGATTAGCTGCATACTTGATACCTAAATTATTTCCACCAGTAAAACCCAGATTACTGGCACTAGTAATTAATTCTACTCGGGGATGATGTCGCAAAAAATTAGTACTTAGCTTCAGCGGTTCTTTAGAACCATTATCCACCACTAAAATTTGATATTCAAAACCCCAAGTTTCCAAATCATCTAGAGAGCGCAAGCAGTCTTTAGTTTCTTCTGAGGTGTTGTAGTTAACAATAATAATGCTGATGTGATTTTTCATTCTTAGATTTTCAATTTTCTTTTTATTTTTAAACAAATCTTTCGCCAAAAACCAGCTTCAGCAATTTCCAAATCAGTCAGCCAATAATTAAAATCTGCTCGTTGATCTTTGAGCATTTTAATCAATGCCTTGCTACTCAGCTGCTCCTCTGGAAAACCTTGAGCCTGCCACTGTTTTAGCTTGATTAATAATTCATAATTACTTTGCAGTAAACTTAATGCCAATCCATGCATGCCGTCTTGATGAGCCTTTTTTAGGAAAAAGCGCCGCAAAAATTCAGCATTAAATGCTTCCAATAAATCTTGGCTAGTAATGGTTTTATGAGCTGTTCTTTCTTGAGCTTGAAGTGAAGTATACTTTTGACTGCGTTCAACAAAATCTTCAACATCGCGGTAATTATGATGAATAATTGCCCAATCTTCTTTGGCCGTTAGGTATTCAGCCCGACCCTTAATATCTGGTTGACTGTGAATTTCGCTTTGCCATTCAACCGTTCCTTTTTTGAATAAACGAACTTGATAGTCTGGCCACCAACCACTGTGTTTAATCGCTTTTTTAAAAATTAGATTTTTTCTGGGTAAAAAGTAAGCGTTAATATCTTTTACTTCATCTTTTACTTTTATTAAATCTTGAATTTTTCGAGCTAAACTTTTGGGGACTTCCTCATCTGCATCCAAAACTAAAATCCAATCGCCTGTAGCTTTACTCAGAGCAAGATTGCGAGCTGGCTCAACGTAGCCAAAGTCTTTTGGGGTAGAAAAAATTTTATCGGTAAATTTTTTGGCAATTTTTTGCGTTTGATCGGTGCTGTACATATCAAAAACAATAATCTCATCTACAAAATTGAGAGATTTTAGTGCTCTCGCTAGACTCTTTTCTTCGTTTTTTACTATCAAGACTGCAGAGATTGACATGAGCTTATTATCGTCTATTATGGATATTGTGTCAAAAGTTAAAGCTCTCGAGTCACTAACTGTTTTTTTTCCTGTTTTTAATGAAGAAGAAAATATCCCACTTTTAATTGATTCAGCAAGTAAAATTATTCCACAATTTGCAAAAGACTATGAACTGGTTATTATTAATGATGGCAGTACTGATAACAGTAAAGAAATTGCCAAAGATTTAATTAAAGCTAAAGCTAAATGGCGTTTAATTTCACATGAAAAAAATTTAGGCTATGGTGAAGTTTTAAAAACAGGTATTCGTGAAGCTAAAAAAGATTGGACTTTTTTTACTGATGGAGATTTGCAATTTGACCTTCAAGAATTGGTTGATTTTTTACCTTACACAAAAGATTTTGATGTCATTATTGCTTATCGGAAAAATCGCGCTGAAGGTTTGTCTAGAAGAATCAACACCCGATTATTTAAACTTTATATTGATCTTTTATTTCGTCTTCATGTTAAAGATATTGACTGTGCCTTTAAACTAATTAAAACTGATTTATTAAAAAACCTAAAACTTAATTCGGGCAGTGCTTTTACTAGCAGCGAAATTCTTTATCGACTGAAAAAACAAAAAATTAAATTTAAAGAATTGCCGGTTAGTCATTATCCCAGACGCTATGGAGAAGCCACGGGTGCTAATTTACAAGTGATTGTTAAGGCTTGTTATGAGGCATTAGAAACTTATTTAAAAGTAAAATTAAATAAGTCTGAATCTTAAATAGAAATGTTTATTTTTATAAAAAAAATTATTGCTAATTATTTTGCTCTGCCTTTTTTAATTCTAATTTTTTTAGCTAGTAGTTATTATTTGCTTCAAAGTGGATTTTTTTACGTTCATGATTTTACGATTGCTGCTAGGATAGCAGAGATGGCTAGAGCGATTAGTTCTGGACATATCCCAGTTCGCTGGAGTGCTAATTTTGGCTATGGTTTTGGTATGCCACTTTTTAATTTTTATGCACCATTGCCTTATGTTGTCGGATCGATTTTTTATTTACTCGGATTTAGTTTGGTGGGTAGCATTAAATTTCTCTATTTATTGATTAATTTTATTACTTTGTTAGGAGCTTTTAAATTGGGTAAAAAGCTTGCTGGGAATTGGGGAGGAATCATTTTAGCCGTCGCTTTCACTTTAGCTCCTTATCGCGCTTTAAACATTTTTGTTCGCGGAGCTTTGAGTGAAGTTTTTGCCATCGCTTTTTTTCCATGGGTAATCTTAGCTCTTTATAAGAAAAACTATCTTTTATTATTCATCAGCTTGGTAGCAATTATCTTGTCTCATAACCTAAGTGCCCTAATGTTTATTCCCTTAGCTGCCTTGTGGGCTTTATTTATTCTTAAGAAGAAGGAGCTCTGGTCAACAATAAAAGTATTTGTTTTGGCTTTTTTCGCTACTGCTTTTTATACCCTGCCGTCTTTCTTAGAAAAAGATTTGACAAA
>JAAZKO010000046.1 GCA_012799795.1 Minisyncoccota bacterium
AAAACGATAAAGATACTAGAAGAAAGCAAAAAATCGACAGTTTTGGCGAGAATTGTGGAAAGCACAAAAATTTCTCTAGGAAAGTATATTTTACTCAACAAACCAGCGTTACTTACCAACGAATTACATGCACTAATTAATGATTGAGAAAACAGCGTCCAAGGTAATAAACCGGCATAAAGATAGATGGGATAAGGTACCCCCAAATTAGGAATGCGCATAATGATGCTAAAGACAAAGGCCATCACTAACATTTGAAAAAAAGGATAAAGGATTACCCAAGCATAACCAAGCACTGATTGTTTGTAGCGCTGCTTAATTTCACGCATTGTCAGCTCACTAAGAAGCTCGCGATATTGACTAAAAATGCTAAAAATTGACATCGCTAACTAGTATAACATCTATTAAAAAGATGAGGGTTGGGAGTTTGTGCTTTCTTCTTGTATAATGCTCTTTATGCGCAATCGAGTTTTAATTGTTGGTGCTGGTTTAACTGGAGCTACTTTAGCCAATCTCTTGGCTGAAAAAGGCCACAAAGTGCTGGTAATTGATAAACGCTCTCACCTAGCCGGTAATTGTTATGATCAAGTTCGCGAACAAATTTTGGTTTCGCGTTATGGGGCTCATCTTTTTCACACTAATGATCAAGCGGTTTGGAAGTTTTTGCAAAAATTTGCTGATTGGCGAACTTATGAGCATCAGGTTTTAACTAGAATTAATGACCAATCAGTCACCCTGCCGGTCAATATTAATACCATTAACCAGCTTTTTGGTTTGAAAGTAAAAACCGGCGAAGAAATGCGTCATTTTTTATCCAAACAAGCCTTGCCAATAAAAAAAATTAATAGTTTAGCTGATTATCTTTTATCCAATGTTGGTCAGGCCATCTACCAAAAGATTTTTTATGGCTACAGCCGTAAACAATGGGGTATTGATCCAGCTCGTCTAGATGTTAGTCTCAGCTCTCGCCTGCCCATTCGCTATAATTTTGATAATCGCTATTTTACGGATAATTATCAGGCGCTACCAGTTGGCGGCTTCAGCACTTTAGTGAAAAAAATGCTCGATCACCCAAAAATTGAAGTAAAGTTGAAAAAGGATTTTTTTAAATTAACTAAGAGTTTTATTAAGGATTTTGATAAAGTTATTTATACCGGCCCCATCGATCAGTATTTTAATTACCGGCATGGACGACTAGAGTATCGCTCGCTGAAGTTTATCTTTAAAAAAATTGAGCAAGAATTTTTTCAAAACAACGCTGTCATTAATTATCCCGATTTAAGCGTACCTTATACGCGAATTATTGAATTTAAATATTTTGATCCCTCAGCAAAACCGACTAAATATACAATTATTGCTAAGGAATATCCTAAAAGTAAGGGCGAGCCTTATTATCCAGTACCTAGAGCGCGCAATCAGCGGGTTTTGGCTAAGTATTTAGCTGAGGCGAAGGAGTTGGAGAAAAAAGGTGTGTATTTTGCTGGGCGCTTGGGGACTTATTGCTATTTGAATATGGATCAAGCAGTGACAGGAGCAATGAAGTTGGCGGAGAGAATTGCTTAGGGTTATTTATAAATTTCTGAGTGGTAACCTA
>JAAZKO010000047.1 GCA_012799795.1 Minisyncoccota bacterium
CAAATGAACAAAGCAGCTAGTGATTTAGACTATGAACTAGCAGCAATTATCAGAGACAAAATTGCTGAACTAAAACTGTTATAATGCCCATTCATTAAAATGACAAAATCAGAAATTACAATTACTGGCGCTCGTGAACACAATCTAAAAAACGTTAGTTTGTCCTTGCCAAAAAATAAACTAATCGTTTTTACTGGTCTTTCTGGATCAGGTAAAAGTTCGTTAGCTTTTGATACTCTTTATGCTGAAGGTCAGCGTCGCTACGTTGAGTCACTCAGCTCCTATGCTCGTCAATTTTTAGGGATCATGCGCAAGCCAGACGTTGACCAAATTGATGGTCTGTCACCGGCAATCGCCATTGATCAAAAAACCACTTCGCATAATCCTCGTTCTACGGTCGGTACTATCACAGAAATATATGACTACTTAAGACTTTTATTTGCCAGAGTTGGTCATCCTCATTGTCCAAATTGTGGAAAAGAAATTGCCACTCAAAGCATTGATCAAATCATTGAACAAATTTTACAAGAAATTGAAGAGCGTCTAAAAGATAGTGCCAATGCTCCTCAGAGAATGCTTTTACTAGCTCCCGTCGTTAAAAATCGTAAAGGAGAATTTGATGGCCTTTTGCAAAATTTAATTAAAAAGGGTTATTCTCGAGCTAGAATTGATGGTCAAATTTATAATTTAGAAGAATCACTAACCCTAATCAAAACGAATAAACACAGCATCGACGCAGTCATTGATCGCTTTGTTTTAAATAAACAACAATTAAAAAATGATCAGGAACAGCGCTCGCTCCGCTCGCGCCTCACCCAATCGGTAGAAGACGCTTTGCGCCTAACTAATGGTCTGGTTCTGGTGGCTTGGATTGAAGACCCTGGTTTTGACTTTCCAGAACATCCAAAAAAACTTAGCGAACATTTGTTTAGCGAAAGTTTTGCTTGTAGTGATTGTGGTATTTCTTTAGAGGAATTAGAACCAAGACTTTTTTCTTTCAATGCGCCAGAGGGAGCTTGCGAAACCTGTAATGGTTTAGGTTCAATATTAAAAATTAATCCCCAAAAAATTATTGCTCCTACTTTAACTCTTAGTGAGGGAGCAGTCATTCCTTTTGCAAGAATGATGAGTAATGACACTTGGTTTTCTCGCTTAGTTAAACAAGTAGTAGAAACAAAAAAATACGATTTTCGTCAGACAGCTTGGCAGGACATGGATAAAAATTTTCAAGAAATCTTACTTTATGGTAGTGACAAAAAATATGAGGTAGAGGGGGAAAACCGTTTTGGGAAAGTCACTAGTTTTGAAAGCAAGTTCGAGGGTTTTATCAAAAATTTAGAGCGTCGCTATGGTGAAACAGATAGTGAATATATTCGACGAGAAATCGGACAATTCATGCATAAGGAAACTTGTCCTAGTTGTCATGGCGATCGCTTAAAAAAAGAAGCTTTAGCGGTTCATATTGATGAAAAAAATATTGCAGAAATTACTCAACTAACTATTGATCAATCTCTGAACTGGGTTGATAGCTTGCAAAATCCTAAAACAAGCATCCTCAGCCAAAAAGAGCAAAATATTGCCGAGTCTATTTTAAAAGAAATTCACAGTCGTCTGCATTTTTTAAATGCAGTCGGTCTAAATTATTTAACTATTTCTCGAGAAGCTGGAAGCTTGGCTGGTGGAGAAGCCCAAAGAATTCGTCTTGCATCGCAAATTGGTACTGGCTTGACTGGCGTGCTTTATATTTTGGATGAGCCAACCATTGGCTTACACCAACGTGACAATCATCGATTAATTAAAACCTTACAAGAACTTCGCGATAAAGGGAACACAGTCATTGTGGTTGAACACGATCGAGAAATTATGGAAGCTGCCGACTTTATCGTCGATTTTGGACCCTTGGCGGGTCAGGACGGGGGCAAAATCGTCTTTACTGGCAGTTATCAAGAATTACTTAAAGAAAAAACCCTAACCGCCCAATATTTGTCTAGAAAAAAACAAATTACTCGTCAAGATAAAAAAGCAGAGCGCCAATTAATTGATCCGGATGCTACGGTGGCCAGTGTTTTTCAGCGCTCAAAAATTTCCTTTCGTGGCGCAAAACATCATAATTTAAAGACAATTGATGTGGATTTTCCGCTTAATACCTTAACTTGTATCACCGGTGTTTCGGGGTCTGGAAAATCGACGCTTTTGGATCACGTACTACATAATCACTTAGCTAAATATTTGGGTAAGAGCTTTAATGGCAAGCTTGCTAAAATTGAACAATTAATTGTTCCAGAACAGGTCAAGCGCTTGAGTTTAATTGATCAAAGTCCGATTGGCAAAACTCCTCGTTCTAACCCTGCCACCTACACTAAGACCTTCGATCACATTCGGCAAGTTTTCGCCAACACCAGAGATGCGCAGATTAGAGCTTACAAGCCAGGTCGTTTTAGTTTTAACGTTAAAGGTGGGCGCTGTGAAACTTGTCAAGGAGGGGGCCAAATTAAAATTGAAATGCAATTTTTACCAGACGTTTATGTTGAATGTGATGTTTGTCATGGCAAACGCTACAACAAAGAAACTTTAGAAGTTTATTATCAAGAAAAGAATATTGCTGATGTTTTAGACTTTAGCATTGATGAAGCATATGATTTTTTTAAAAATCAATCATTAATTCGTCATAAGTTGGCCACTCTTCAAGCTGTTGGCCTAGGCTATCTAAAGCTTGGTCAAAGTGCGCCTACCCTTAGCGGAGGTGAAGCGCAACGAGTCAAATTAGCTAAAGAATTAAGTATTAAAAGTCACGATCATACCGTTTATTTATTGGATGAACCAACCACCGGTCTACATTTTGCCGACATTCAAAAACTCCTTAATGTTTTACACAAACTAGTCAAACAAGACAACACCGTAATTGTCATTGAACATAATTTAGACGTCATTAAAAATGCTGATTGGATTATTGATTTGGGCCCTGAGGGTGGAGAAGGTGGTGGAGAAGTAGTAGCAGCTGGCTCACCACTTACACTGAGTCAAAATACAAAATCTTTAACGGGCACTTATTTAAAAGCCGAGTTGGCTGAAACTTAGCTTTTCCGTTACAATTAAATCGATGTTGATTGTTAAATTTTTACAAAAATTTTCTAATAAAAAAATTTTCTTACTTTGGCTTTTCTTTATTCTTTTATTAATTAGCCATTTTCTTTTCCCAGTAAAAACAGTTTTTGCAGCTGAAGAAAGTAAAAACTTTAACATCAATTTAGAAAGCAATTATCAAATTAATGCCAGCGGTAAAACTTTAGTTACTCAAAAATTTAGCATTCGCAATCTTAGTCCTGAATATTTTATTAATAAGTATGGGATTATTGTTAGCTCTACAAATTTAGAAAATATCAAGGTAACAGATAACGGCTCAATTTTAAAACCTCAAATTAGCAAGCTGACTGGTCAAACTAGCATTGGTGTTAGTTTTGAAGAACAAGTTTTAGGAGAAGGTAAAAGTCGAGAGTTAATAATTAGTTATCTTGATAGCGATATTGCTAACATTAGTGGCAAAATTTTAGAAATTAATATTCCGGCTTTGGCTGACATCGATCAATACAATCAATATCAACTAAATCTATTAGTGCCAAGTATTTTTGGTCCAGTCAGCAGAATTAATCCTAGTGAATTCACTGTTAATAAAACAGGCGATTATGACACTTTTCACTATGAAAATTTAAAAGGGCAAGCTGTTAGTGCTATTTTTGGCGATAGACAAGTTTTTGACTTAAAACTCAGTTATTTCTTAAGTAACCCCAATAACCAAAATGCCTTAACTCAAATCACCCTACCTCCAGAAACTCCCTACCAAAAAGTTCATTATCATCAGCTTGATCCACTTCCCAATTCAATCAAAGTTGATGCTGATGGAAATTTTATTGCCACTTATGAGGTGCCGGCTAATGATTCTTTTAAAGTTGAACTTTTTGCTCAAATTCTTTTAACACTACAAGCTGACCCTAATATTAAAACTCCTCCGGTATTATCTACCCACTTGCTCGCTCAAAAATTTTGGGAAACAAACAACCTACAACTACAAGAAACAGCTTCTAAGCTAAACACTGCGAGCGATATTAATCAATTTGTTATTGATACTTTAGACTACACCGAAGAAAATTTAGATGGACAATTTTATCGTTTAGGGGCTGCTAGTAGTTTTTTGGAAGAAAATAGAATGTTTGCCACCTGTCAA
>JAAZKO010000048.1 GCA_012799795.1 Minisyncoccota bacterium
AAACTTACACAGCTATTTTGATAAATATTATGAAGAAGAAGAGGAGTCTAAAAATAAAGTTCTTGATAAAGAAGCTCAAAATACCAAAAGATTAAAAGTGTTCGATAATGTTTCTTTTACCATTGAGCCTGGTCAAATGACGGCTTTTGTTGGTCCATCAGGAGCTGGAAAAACCACGATTGCTAGTTTATTAATGCGGTTCTTTGACCCAGATCAAGGCAAGATCTTATTAGATGGAATTGATATTAAAAAGTTTAGTCAATATGATTTGCGTTTACAGATGGGTTTGGTTAGTCAAAGTGCCTATCTTTTTGCCAACTCAATTGAGGAAAACTTACGATACGCCAAGCCCGATGCTACTGAAGAAGAAATGTGGAGAGCATGTAAAATCGCTCGAGCTGACGAATTTATTGAGAAACTAGATAAAGGTTTAAAAACTACCATTGGCGAGCGAGGTGTAAAACTCTCAGGTGGGCAACGTCAAAGATTGTCTTTGGCTAGAACCATTCTTCGAAATCCCAAAATTGTGATTTTGGATGAGGCGACTAGTGCGCTCGATTCAGAATCGGAAATGTATATTCAACAAGCTTTAACTGAAGTGTTAAGAGGCCGAACTTCGATTGTGATTGCTCACCGTCTATCAACAGTGCAGCGTTCAGATAAAATTATTGTGCTTAAGAATCAACACTTATTAGAACAAGGCACCCATCAACAGCTGCTGAAAAAAGATGGTCTATATGCCAGTTTATTTAAGATTCAGTCTGGCGATGTTGCTAAGTTGAGAGAATGGGATTTAGTTAGGTAGTATATAATTGAGCGGTTACTAAATTTTTTATAAATATGAATAAAATACTTAATAATTTAAATAAAATAATTATTGCTATAAGTATATTAATTTTTGTTTGGCTATTATTAGACTTATTTGTTCTAGATGGTCAGCAATTCTTAAAAAGAAAAGCGGATAAAACAAATCAAAAATCTAGTCAAACGGTAGTGGAAGATAACGGAGCTGCACTGGAAGACGTTGAAACAATCAGTGCTGACATCTTTTATTGGGGCGATGGTTGTCCTCACTGTCGCACTGTTCGAGAGTGGATAGATGAAAATAATGCTGAAGAAAAAATTGAAATCATTAGCAAAGAGGTATACAACAATAAGAATAATTCCCTGGAATTGACTGCTAGAGCTAAGAGTTGTGGTATGGATACTCAAAGAATTGGCGTGCCATTTCTGTATACCGTTGACGGTGATTGTTTAATTGGCTCTCCAAATATTATTGAATATTTGGCAAAAAAGATTGCTGAATAATTTTTTTCATTTTTATTTGATTTTTTAAACTTTGCCTTAATTTTTACTGAATTCTGTAGTATATTATGATCAAGTTAATGAAAGGATTTTATGTCTAGTAAGAATTTTTTTAAAACTTTAGAAAAAGAAGTAGCTCGAATTGATGCGGCTAGTGTAACTAAAAGAAAAGAGCATCTCATCGAGGGTTTTACCAAAGAGGCTTCGCCCAAAGCAATTATTAATGGCAAATACTATCGGATTTTTAACTCTAATGATTATTTGGGTTTACGCCATCATCGCAAATTAAAGAAGGCGGAACATCAGATGACTGAACTTTGCGGCACAGGTCCAGGTGCGGTGCGCTTCATTTCTGGATCTTTCAAAGTGCATCGAGATTTAGAAAAAGCCTTAGCTGATTTTCATGGTCAAGACGATGCGATGGTGTTTTCTAGTGCTTTTGCCACTAATTTAGCAGTTTTGTTTAGCTTAATCAAAGGACAAAGCAAAGATTCTTTATTGGAAAGTAAGGCCTTGGTGATCTCTGATGAATTAAATCATCGTAGCATTATTGATGGTATTCGATTAGCCAACCTACCCAGTGATCAAAAGGCTATTTTTAAACATCTTGACCCTAAATCTTTAGAAGAAATTTTAGAAAAAAATGTTAAAAAATTTAAGCGAGCCCTAGTAATCACAGATGGAGTCTTTTCGATGTTAGGAGAATATCAAGACTTAAAAAAATTACGTCGTATTATTAGTCGTTATGACAAGCAATATCCTGAAGGAGTGTTGTTGGTGGTCGATGATTGTCATGGAGTGGCTGCTTTTGGTAAAACTGGTCGAGGAACAGAAGAAATTTCGGGGGCAAGAGCTGATGTTATGGTTGGAACTTTAGGTAAGGGCTTAGGTGCAGATGGTGGCTATGTGGCTGCTAATCAAGCCATTATTGATTACTTACGAGAGTCAGCTGCTACTTATATTTATTCTAACTCCATTTCTCCAGGTACCGCCGCCGCAGCTCTTATGGCAGTGCAATTAATTGATACGCAAACTGGAGCCAAATTACTTAAGAGTTTGGCTGATAATTTAACTTTTATTAAAAAAGAATTATTAAAAATAGGTTTTCAATTTGCTGCTGAATCTATTCATCCTATCCAGGCCATCTTAATTGGGGACACAGCTAAAACCAAAGCTTTAACTCAAAAGATGTTTGAGCGTGGTTTTATCGTAACCAATATCAATTATCCAGTAGTGCCTAAGGGTAAAGACGAAATTAGAGTGCAAATTAGTGCTAGCCACAACAAAACAGATTTAAAAGCTTTTTTGCAAAATATTAAAGAAGTTGGTGAAGAATTGGGTATCATTTAGATAGAGTTAGATAAGATATTAAATTATTTATTCACTACCGCATCTTTTTTGTGATAATTTAATTAAATAAAAATGAAAAATTTTTTCACAAGATTCTTTTTTATTCTTTTAATTATTATATTTTTATTTTCTCCAAAAAAAATTGCTGCTCAGCAGTTAAAGGGTGAAACTCTAGAAGGTAGAGTTATTGATATTAGTGAAACTGGTGAAAAAATATTTAATGATCAACATTTCCCTTACCAAGTTTTAGAGATTTCAATTGAACGAGGTAGTTTGGAGGGCTCACAGATTCAAGTTTTAAATGAATCTGGATTAGATGTTAATAATTTAACTGTAGTCAACTTTCGAGCTTATGAGCTAGGTGATCGTTTAAGAGTTTATACCGACTTCAATCAAGAAGAAGAACGCTTTTTTGTGATAGAGGGGATGGTTAAACGCCAAGCCTTATTATTTTTATTGATTTTATTTGTGATCGCTGTGCTAATGGTAACAGGAAAATTAGGCTTGTTAGCTCTTGTTGGTTTAGCTTTTTCTTTTTTAGTGATTAGTCGGGTATTAATGCCGATGGTTCTAGCTGGGCGGCCACCAATATTATCAGCCTTGATTAGTTCGCTTTTAATTATTCCTGCAAGTTTTTATTTAACCCATGGAATTAAAAATAAAACCCACAGCGCAGTTTTGGCCACTATTGTTTCTTTATTAATTACTATGCTGCTTGCTTTTTATTTTGTTAATTTAACTAACTTGACAGGTTTTGCTAGTGAAGAAGCAGCTTTCGTTAGTACTATGAGTCAAGGACAGATTGATTTATTAAGTTTATTATTTGCTGGAATCATGATCGCGGCGCTGGGAGTGCTTGACGACGTAACCGTTGGTCAAGCCTCAGTAGTTGAAGAATTAAAACTAGCTAATCCTAAACTAGATTCTTGGACGCTTTTTTTGCGTAGTATGAGAGTGGGTCGGGATCATGTTTCCTCAATGATTAATACTTTAATTTTAGTTTATGCTGGATCAGCGATGCCTTTGTTAATTTTATTTTTTGACGGTAATCATAATTTTATAGATGTGATTGAATTAGAAATTGTTGCAGAAGAGATAGTTCGAACCTTAGTAAGCAGCCTAGGTTTAATGCTGGCTGTTCCACTAACAACTTTTTTAAGTGTTTTTGTATTTAAACAAAAAATGTTTAAGCGATCTTAATTAAGCGCTTCCTGAATAAAATTTTGCAGCTCAATCCAATTATTATGTCCTGCTTTGGGAACAAGCACAAAGCCATTGGCGCTAGTACTACTACTTAAAACGTTTTCAGTACTCAAGTTAATATTTCTAATTTCAAATTCATTAGCGTTAATTAATAACGGTGCAAAATATTCAAGAATCTCTAAATCTAGATCTGTGTAGACATGTCGATTTACCTGTTTAAAAAATTTAGGGACATTAGCCAAAGCTTCTAAATCAAACAATTTTTTTCTAATTCCTGTTAAGACTTCTACTTGACGTCGACTACGATCGAAATCACTAGAACTATGGCGCGATCGAACATATTTAAGCGCATCAGCTCCTTCCATTTTTTGCATCCCAGCTGGGAAATAAATTGTTTCATAGCGACAAGCAAATTGTTTTTCCAAATCAAAACCGCTAAGAGTCGCCGTCAAATGAGCAATTTCCTCATTACTATATCCACAAGGATCAAGTTGTTTGCCTTCAACGGGGTACCATTGATCTTGAAAATTTTC
>JAAZKO010000049.1 GCA_012799795.1 Minisyncoccota bacterium
GCCAAATAGAAACTAAGAGCCAGAGCTAATAGAGTTAGCATCATGGTGTTAAGTGGGGAAATTACTTGCCAAACAATCGCTGCAATAATAAAGTATTTGAGGCCTTGAGCTTTTTGTTCTTTTTTAACAGTGAGCATGTGCACACTTCTGGAAGTGAAAAAAATCCAAGCTAAAAGAGCCAATAATCCACCACTAACGATCAGGGTTAGAGGGAAAATAGTAGCGCTTTCAAAGCTAAATTGCCAGACATCAGAACTGTTAATCCAGGCTGGTTTAAGCAAGTGAAAAGCTTGAGCATAGCTATTTGGACCAAAGCCAAACAAGGCAGTACGAGTGACTGCTAAACTTTCTTTAGCAATAGCAATGCTAGCCGGTAATGGCAGCAACACCAAACCCGTCTCTTGATTGGGCAAGATGGCATAGACATTAACAGCTAAACCAAGAACTAAGCCAGCAATGATAGTTTTTTGTATCCAATCTTTTTTTTGATTTTTTGATAATAAATTAAGCAATACCAAGCTAGATAAGAGTTGAATATTTAATAAAATTCCGCCAGTCAAGCTAAAAGATAGATCATTAGCAGATTCAAAAATACTGAGGCGATTGAAAATCTGACTAAAACCAACACCAAAGAGCTGTAAAACAGAATTTAAAGCAATAAGCAAACCAGCAAGGTTCAAAGCTTGAATTAGCTTTTGACTATAATCTTTTTTAATCAAGGTCGGAGCAAAAATAATAATTAGCGCAAAACTCAAGAAAAACCCGCCCCAACCGACCAATTGATCAAAAGGGTATTGATGGGTAACTAGAGTGCTTAATAAAATGCTACCAGCAAATAAAATGAGTGGTAAAAGCAAGGGATTGGAGCTTAATAACCATTTTTTTTCTTTAAAACTATTGAATATATAAGCAAATAGAGTGCCTATTGCCAATATAAACAACAACAATCCTTTGCTATTGAAAAAAGGATTATTAATAGTAGGGATTACTAAGATCGGGATGAAAAAAGCGATGAGTAAAGCGAATGCTGTGTAAAGATTGGTTTTGGTGTTTTTTGACATATTTTCCAGATAGATTAATTGTTTTTTTTATTAATTTATACTACACTGAATGCATAAACAATTTCTATGTTTAATATAGCGAAAAAAGCGACAAAAGTGAAGCAGCAATTTGCCCCAAAACCAGATAAAAAAACCCAAATGGGGATTAGCGTTATTGAGGTTTTAATGATGGTGGCAATTCTTCTATTATTAATGGTTGCTCTTTATCGAACTATAGGTCGTGATGTTGACAAAGCTCGAGATGCTGATCGAAAAAATGATCTCAAGGAAATAAAAATTGCTTTTGAAAATTATTATAATGATAAGGGTTGTTATCCCCCTCCAGGATCTTTAGATGATTGTGGGGGCACTAGTTTAGCTCCTTATTTAGCTCAAATACCTTGTGATAAGTTGGGTCAGCCTTATTTGTATTTGCCAGTCGCTAATGCACAAGGTGCTAGCTGTGGCGGCTATCGCATTTTAACTGCACTATCACTAAGCAATGATCCAATGATTGAACAGGTTGGTTGTCCGGGTGGTTGTGGAGGAATACCAGTAGGAGTAGAAGATCCTGAAAGATATAATTATGGTATTGCCGAGGGGATACCGCTTAGACAAGCAGTTGCTACCCCGTTGCCAACGCCGGAACCAGGGGTGTGTGAGCCAGATGATGGTGTTTCTTGTTATTGTTGTAATAATCCACCTGCTAATTGCAATGTGTTTGACGGACCACCTGGAGAGTGCAAAAGTGCTACTTATTTTACAATAGCAGATTGTGTTGCAGCCACTGCTTGTACCAATTAGTTTTAATTTTTTAAAAAAGCCATTAATAGTAAATTACAATAACAAAAATTATGCAAAAATCTCAAAAAAAACAACACGCTTTTACTCTTTTAGAGCTGTTAATAGTCATGATCATTTTGGCACTACTATCTGGCTTGGGCTTAATGGCTTTTGGGACTATCCAGCAAAAATCTCGAGATAGTCGGCGTAAGCAGGATTTGGCTAATATCAGCAAAGCACTAGATGTTTATTACAATGATTATGGTGTTTATCCAGATAGCAATGCCGGCCTTATTTTAGGTTGTGGTAATAAAGGAAGCGAGGCTTGCAATTGGGGAGATCCTTGGCAGGACGACAATGATACTCTATACATGAGTGCCTTACCTCAAGATCCAGCTAGCAATCAAAATTATTTTTATGATCAACTTTCTGCCAATAGTTATTATCTTTTTGCGAGTTTAGAAAATGAACTAGATGGAGATGCGTCGGTTGACGAGGCTGGGGCCCCCAGTTCTTATAGAGGTTATTTTTGTGACGATGCAACTTTGGGTTGTAATTATTTGGTAAAAAGTACTAATATAATGACTGATCCAGCAGTTATTACTTTACCTGAAGCTAGCCCTTCAACTTCTCATCCAACTGTCACCAAACCTCCAACACCAACCCCAACCAAAACCCCTACTGTAACTCCAGTTTCTCCTGCTACCACAATAATTATTAGACCGACTGGTTATCCATTGCCCCCTACTGCTACTCCTGCAAAGGAATAGATATATTTGAAAGGATAAAAAATGTTAAATAAAAAAAATCTTAGTCAGAGACAGCCTAAAGCTTTTACCTTAATAGAACTTTTAATTGTCATTGCGGTGATTGGCATTTTGGTGGCAGTAATTTTGCCCAACCTCATCGGGATGCGTGAGCGC
>JAAZKO010000050.1 GCA_012799795.1 Minisyncoccota bacterium
CAGCTTCCTCAGGTTGATATTCATAAGCAGTCACATCGATTTTGGGCATAACACTACAGGTCTTAATTTGTGGCTGATATTTACGAATCATGTTAGAAAATTTTCGATAAGACACTTTTTCTGGATCATATTTGAGTGTGTAAGAAATCTGATTGCCCTTATCTTCAGACAATGGCTTGCCATCTTCATTTACACCACGAATCCAATATTTTTCTAGTAACATCAGCCACTGATATTGCTCTTCTGGCTCAGCTTCACTAGCAGTTACTAATTTACCATTCATACCTAAACGACAAATCTCTGGTTGAGTTGGAAAACCAACCGCTATAGTACCCTGATAACTTTTTAATTCTTTGGTCGGATACCCTAATTTTTTATATTTCTTAACTAAAGGGTCATCGTCTCTAAATTGCACCCAGCGAATATATTCGCGCATAGCTGGTAAATGAGCTCCCTCAGACAAAGCGAACAATTTTGAAGTAGTCCCCGCTGGTTTAATAGTGGTGTTGGTGTGAGGAGTAGTCATTCCCAGTAGTTTGGAATATTTTTGGGCTTCATCTTCAACTGCGCGTTTAAAACGAGCCAAAGTTAACCAAAAATCTAAACTCTTTTCTTCGTCAATTAAATCATGAAAAGAGTAACTAAAAGCATTCCAAGCATATTCATGAATTCCTGTCATGCCCACTCCGATGCGATTAGTTCTATTCACCTCTCTGGTGTATAAACTATCCATATAGGTATTGACTCTAATTAGGGCTCTAGTTGCCACTCTAAATGATTCTTCGGCACTATCTACATCTGGAGCGTAATAAGGCACTACATCAGCAATAACACAATAGCCACCTAACATATTAAGAGTAATCTCACCGCAAGGATTAGGAATTTGTGTGTAATATTTAGCACTAGCATATTTGGCAACTTCAGCCAACATTTTAATAGTCCGTTTCATTGGCTTAAACTTTTTGATAGTAGCATATTTGCCATCTAAATAGCCATCAAAACCTTCATCGTTTTGCACTAATCTATGCTGATTAACAAAACCAGGTTCCCCAGTTCGATCAAAATATGAAGAGCGCATAACTAAATCTAAAACTTTTTGAGAATGTTTGCTATTTTGTTTCCAAAATTTGTCATCAACGGCCACACTATTATTAGCTGACCATAAAAAACCACCCTTTTTTATACTAATAAATTCAAAAATGTCAGGATCAGTCCAGGTTTTTACTGCAATTCTTGCTGCTCGCCTTGCTCCACCAACCAAAACACATTCTGATAAATAATGATCAACATACATGCTTTGCTTCCAAGGTTTAAGTCCAGCGCCTTTCACTGTAGCTACCCGCTGAATAGCTTTAATCAAGGGTCGAGGACCAGAAGCTGGTCGACCCTGCATCCCACCGATTGGAGATCCTTTAGCTCTTACTTTTGTAAAATCTAAAATTAATAATTCATCTTTATATTTACGTTCGAAAGTCATGACTTCAATTTTTTCTACAGCTTGAGCCCAACCCTCACGAGTATCTGGAATTTCAAACCAATGAGCTTTGCGATATTTATGACGAGCTTCCTTAACACTCTCGTCTTCTCCCCAAGCAAAATCGGGGTGTTGATCGTCTAAAACACAGCGGATCAATGGCATATAATCCCAATCAACAAGCATTAATGCGTCGTCATAGGCACGTCCCACACCAGACCCATTGAGTAATAAGTAAAACAATAAGAAACTTGAGGAAGCAGTACTACAATTAGTAAAAATTTCCATATTTCTTTCTGGCTGATCTGCATCACCATGTTGCAGGTGTCGACCACTCAAAAGCAAAGATGCATTAGACAGATGTTTTTTTAACAATTGATATTCTTTTTTACGATGATCCTCCCACTTCTTACCTTTGGGCAATAAAGATGAATTTCCCTCAGCAACCCTTTTAGCCACGTCTTGCCAAGTTTCTAATTCGCCATCAGTTTTAGTACGCAAAATAGTGCGTTTAGCCACTGCTTCACCCAAACCTTTAGCTAATTTTCTATTCTGAAATTTCATTTTCTTTCGGTAAGAGCTCATAATATTCCTTTTTATTCTTTAATCTTGGCAATTTCTTCTTCAAAGTCGGAGAGATCACCAAAATCTCGATAAACACTAGCAAATAATAAATATGAAAGAGGATCTAGTTTTTTTAATCGATTTAATACTAAATTACCAATTTCCCAACTTTTTACTTCCTGAGCATTTTTTTGACGAAGTTTGGACTCAACTTCTTCAATTAATAGTTCAATCTGCAACATCGTTATTGGCCTTTTCCAGGTAGATTTTAATAGACCACGTTTAATCTTTTCCCGATCGAAATTTTCTTTGGAGCCATCTTTTTTAATCACTTTTAAATCTACGCCCTCAACTCTTTCATAAGTAGTAAAACGTTTATCACAATCCTCACAAATTCGCCTCCTCCTGACCGCTTCACCATTTTCAGCTTCTCTTGAGTCAATGACGGCAGTATTTTTGCTTTTACAAAATGGGCAATACATCTTTAAATTTAAATCCAGCTATATCATACTTTTTACATATTCTACAATCGCTTGTGGTTGTTAAATAAAAATACCACAAAATGTTGTAGATTTAATTAGCCGGAATAAAAATATCTCACAGAAGCAAGCGCAATGTCAACTAGTAATTATTGGCTCAGCTGGGATCTCAATAAAACTGTTTCCGTATCTAAACTATTCAACACCGCTCGATCCGCCTCGGTAAAATTATCAAGATATTCAACCATAATTTCTTGCTGATAATCAACGAGCTCTAAAGCAAAAAATACTAAATGTTCAGCGCCTGAATCGTAAGCGCTATCTTCTTTTAGATTTTTAGCTTCCAACAAAGCCTGATTGAGATATTTTTGAGACTTGCTGAAAGTAGTAAGCGCTAAAGCGATTTCTTCTTTTTCTACTAAGCGAGTTGCATAAAATAAGCGTCGCTTGGCATAAGCAAGCAATAGATAAATCCGGCGCTCTTGATCTGCCATCTCCAAACGAAATCTATCAACAAGCATCAATAAAGGGTAAAGAGAATGATCTGGTAGTATTTCTTTTTGGACATAAAATTTACGATTTTTAAAATTACCAGAATTTAACATTCGTGATTGAGAAGAAATATTAAAAGAAGCAAACAAGATGAAAATTGATACAAAAAAGGCAGTCATAATTAAGAAGTATTTGAGAAATTTTGACATAAGTTTCTATTAGCAAAAAATGACAATTAAAAGTGTACAAGTAGAACCATGCCCCAGATTGCTTGTGTCATTAATAAAGTATAAGCGTTGCGCTGAACATAAAATAGTAAAGATTGGCCAAGAGCAAAGACAAATAAAAGTAAAGCATGTAGATAAATTGTTCCTAAATTAAAGCGTAAAAATAAATTGGGTAAATGAAAAATTAAAAATACTAAAGCTACTACAAATACTTTCTTCAATAAAGACCATTTTTTATAGCGATCTTCAATAACTAACATTACAAAACTAAAGAAAAATAGAGTCTCAAAAAATCCCGTGAGAACAGCTAGAAACATTTCCCACCAAAAATTCTCTGCTGCATAGAAAGCCAGTGGCTGAATCTGAGAAGGGTTTAATAAAGCTTTGGCAATAAGAGCAATAAAACCTAAAATTCCGCCTATAAGTAAACCAATCAGCAAACCCCTTTTTAATTTACTGAAAGAAAGACTTTCCATAGTGGCAGAAAAACCAGTAATAGTTAAATAAATTAAAACTGGAAAAGCAAAAAAAATCGCTTTACCCACAAGTTCATCAAAAAAAACTGAGAAAGAAGACAAAATTCTATATAAAAACCAAAAAATAAAAACTAAAACTAATATCGGCCAAAACAATTGATGTTTTTGTTTTTTACTTTGGCGTCGTTTGGTTCTAGTTATTTTTTTTGATGGCATCGAGTACAAGTTCTAAAGTTTCTTGTTGATTATGAGAATAAGTATCAACAACTAAATCGTATATGTCTGGATGCCAAAAATCAAGCTCTGTATCTGCTGAAATTTTACCCGTCTTGACTAACCACTCATCCCACTCTTCTTTATACATTTCTCGCCATCTGGATAAATTATCATGATAACGGGTCAAAGCATTCTGTTTAGCTTCCTCAATACTAATCTTGTCACGATTAACAATCCGGTCAATTCGTACTGCATCATCACTGCAAGTCATTAAAATTTTTAAGGTGGTAGGAATATTTTGAGCCATAAAACCAGAAAGCCATGATTCAATAATCCAACCTTCTTCATTACTAAGTTTTTCACGAATACCCATATCAACCTGGCGATCAAAATCATCACTATAAACTAAAGCACTGTGATGAGCCCTAGAATTTGCGTCAAACAAACCTTTTTCTGCTGCATAGGCACGCATAAACTCTCCACCAGAAAAAGCGGTAAAACCAGCGTATTTGAGTTCTTCACTCAACATTTTTAGCAAAGTGGTTGATCCACAGCCGGGCAGACCAGAAATGGTAATATTTTTATAATAAATATCTTTGATAGACATATTAATTTTCATTTGTTTTTTCCTCATAGCGTTTTTTCATTAACTTGATAGTTGCTTCCATCACATCTTGCATTTTATTAAGACAGCCCGTTGCCTCATCAAAGCTTAGTGCTTTTCCGCCATCAGGAAAAAAATGAAAAACGTGATTTCGGCATTGCAGCCAAGTTTGCCAAATCTCCTGAGCTAATTCTTCATTTAACATACGAGTAAGATCATCATAAAGCCACCACTTATCACGCTGCTTAAGACTGACATCAGGATTAAGAGCTCGACCAATGCGAAAACGACGACCATAGTAAACTTTATGACTAATTAGGTTAAGATCGAGTAAAACTTTCTTTAAAAAACCTTCATAAGCTTTGGCCATTGGAAAAACAATGAAGGAAAAATCTTCAATGTGTTTTTTATCTACAAACTGCTGACTTAAATAATAACTAGTTTTTATCAAATTCTCCTGGCTAGGATCTAAATATTTTAAGAAGGGAGATTCTAAATCAAATTGCATAAATAAATTCGTATTACAGAAAAATACATATCGATTATAATTGAAACACAAGAAAAAATCCAAGACCTATGTTTAAAGAAAAAAAATTCTCTAGTAAGAAGAAAAAGGAAAACGCCATCCAAAGCCACTTAAAATTTTGGCAAAAGAAAAATTGGCAAATTTCTCTCATTGCTTTACTTGTTTTATTCATAAGTATATTAATTTATTTAATTCAAGAATTGCCTTCTCCAAAAAACTTAAGTTCTTTAGAGCACTATGCTGTTAGTACCCAAATTTTTGACAGAAATGGTCAATTACTTTATGAAGTTTATGGGGACGAGAATCGCACTCCAATTGAAATTGAAAGTTTACCTGAATATTTGCTGCAAGCCACGATAGCTATTGAAGACAAAAATTTTCATCGCCATCATGGTTTAGATTTACGAGGTTTATTAAGAGCTACTATTAATAATTTAACTGGCGGCAACACTCAAGGAGGCTCGACTATTACTCAGCAACTGGTAAAAAATGCTTTATTAAGTAAAGAAAGAACGCTTAATCGAAAAATTAAAGAAGCAATTTTATCTATTTTGGCTGAAATTATTTATAGCAAAGAAGAAATTTTAGAAATGTATCTCAATTATATTGCTTATGGTGGTACTGCGGTTGGTATAGAAGCTGCTGCTAATCTTTACTTTGACAAAACTGCTAGTGATTTAACTTTAGCTGAAAGCTCATTACTGGCTGGTTTACCCAAAGCACCTAGTACTTATTCACCATTTGGCGCTTACCCAGAAAAAGCTAAAATGCGACAAAAAGAAGTTTTACGCCGAATGCTTGAAGATGGATACATCAATGAAGAACAAATAAATGAAGTGGAAAATGAAACATTAACTTATGCCCTAAAAAAAACCGATATCAAAGCTCCACATTTTGTTTTTTATGTCATTGATTTATTGCAAAAAGAATATGGAGAAGAAGTGGTAAAAGCCGGTGGATTGAGAGTAAGAACTACTTTAGATTTAGACTTGCAAGAAGTTGCTCAGGCTTCTCTCTCTGCAGAAATTGAAGATTTAGCTAGGTTAAAAGTAAGTAATGGCGCAGCCCTAATTACTAAACCAAACACTGGGGAAATTCTGTCAATGATTGGTAGCAAGAATTATTTTGACATGGAAAATGATGGGCAAGTTAATGTAACCCTAGCTCTAAGGCAACCAGGATCATCAATCAAGCCCCTTATGTATGCCAGCGCTTTTCAAGAAAAAACTCTAAACCCCGGCTCTATGATTTTAGATATTCCAACTTGTTTTAGAGTTGCTGGTCAAAAAGATTATTGTCCAAAGAATTATACTGGTGGTTTTGCTGGGCCGGTAACGATTAGGCAAGCATTAGGCAATTCTTTTAATATTCCAGCAGTTAAAGCACTAAGCACTATTGGCGTAGAAAAATTTATTGAGCAAGCAAATAAAATGGGTATTAGTAATTGGATTGACCCAAGTCAATATGGTTTATCTTTAACTCTCGGAGGTGGCGAAGTAATGATGGTTGAAATGGCTACAGCTTTTGGCGTACTAGCCAATCAAGGAGTTAAGGTGCCAAGTACTGCAATTTTGGAAGTCAAAAATTATAAGGGTGAAATTCTAGATAGTGTTGATTTGGAGGCACGTGTAGAAGCATTATCTGCCATGACTGAAAATGAAAACATTGAAGGAGAAAGCAATTTGGAAAGAGTGATGCGTCGTGCACCAGCCTATTTAAGCACCCACATTATGCAAGATAACAATGCCCGTTTAATGGCCTTTGGCAGCAATAATCAGCTTCTTATTAAAGACAAGGTGGTTAGTGCTAAAACCGGTACCACCAATGACCTAAAAGATAACTGGACAGTTGGCTTCACCCCAGAATTTTTGACCATTGTTTGGGTGGGAAATAATGACAATAGTTCTATGAGCTATTTAGCTTCGGGAGTCACTGGCGCCGCACCAATTTGGAACGATATCATGAGCTATATCCTTAAAGATGAACAAGTTGTTTGGCTAGATCGTCCTAGTGATGTGAAGATGAGTCATGTTTGTCAAACTGGCATGCCTGTTGATCGTGGTTTGGGCAATAATCGCAATGATTTACAAAATATTAATGTAAGCGACCTTACTCTTAAAATGGATGCTCAACAAACTTATTTAACAGAAACTGATCCCGCACAGACTTGCCAAGCTAGTGGACAAGAACTATATTGGGAAGAATCTTTACCTAGTTATTCTGGTAGCTTTCAAAAAGAATTTTGGATTCGTAGCGAAACAGGTTTGCCAGCAGGATTTGGTGAAGAAGCTGATGATCTAGTTTTGGAATTGCACCAATTTTATTATGATCCCGTAACTACTTTATACTGCGCAGACTGTAGAAGAGCAACAGACGAAGAAACTGGTAAAGTTATTTACGAAAGAAATTACGTTAATTAATTCTTAATAAAGAATAGTGTTTAAAAAAAATAAATTTTTTTTGTTTCCATCCCTTATTATTATTTTAATTTTAATTGCTTATTTGAGTTTAAAAATTTGGCAAAAAAATTTTAAATCACCCATTGGAGAAAATTTTCAATTCAGCTACATTACTGACAAGCTCTGGCCCAGAAAAAATAATCAAAAAAAAATTATTTATGGATTTTTACCCTACTGGAATATTAATAAAGTAAAAATTCAGCCCGAATTGACCCATTTAAGCTACTTTGCTCTAGAGGTTGGCATTGATGGCCAAATAGTTATTGAAAGCAAACCTGGTGAAACTGAACCCGGGTATCGACAATTAAATAGCGAGCAATTTTTCACTTTGATTGACAAAAACGATTTAAAACTTGAATTAGTTTTAAGCCAATTTGATTCACAAAAAATTGAAGAATTATTGAATGATCAGCAAGCTTGGTTAACTTTATTAGAGCAAATAGATGGTCTATTATTAGCCTATCCCTTCACCGGCATTAATCTTGATTTTGAGTATCAAGGTGAAGCTAGCGATCAATTACGCCAACAATTTACTAATCTAGTAATAAGCATTCAGCAGCATTTGGCAGAATATAAAGAAAAAATTAATTTGAGTGTTGATGCGTATGCTAGTGCTGGTAATTCAGAAAAGAAATTGCTTTGGGATATAAAAAAACTTGAGCCTTATTTAGATTATGTCATTGTAATGGCCTATGATTTTCACCGACAGAGTTCAGCTCAAGCCGGTCCAGGAGCACCTTTACTTGGTGGGCAAGATTTATGGAGTAGTGATATTAATAGCTTAATGAAAGGTTTTTTTGACCAAATTCCTCGAGAAAAAATTTTATTAGGCGTCCCATTTTATGGATATGCTTGGCAAACTGACAGCCTAGAACCTAGAGCTAATACCTATCCAGGAACTGGTTTTACCGTCAGCTATCAAGAAGCTCTTAATCTTAAACAATTAAGTGGAATTTGGGAGGGATGCGGAAATTTAGAAATTCATTGGCAAGAAGAAGCACTATCCCCGTTTGCCACTCTTACTTGTCCAAAAAATGAAACAGAAGAAAAAGGTGAATTGCTTAATTACTTAGTTTATTTTGAAGATGCTCAATCCTTACAATATAAAATTGATTATGCAAAGCAATTGGACTTAGCCGGTGTTGCTATTTGGGCGCTAGGTTATGAGGGTAAAACAAGAGATTTGTGGGAAGTGCTGGGAAGCTTAAATTAGTCAATCTAATAAAATTGAAAAGATATTAATAATTTTTGAACTGTTTGGCTAAAATAAATGACCAAGCTCCAGTTGCTAAAAAGAACAATCCAGTTAGCAACAAACCTAGAGTAGTAAATATCGAACCAGCATTGTAAGTTCCACTTTCTGTTGAAACAACTGTTTCCCTAGCACTACTAGTGGCAGCTTGAGGCGTGGCTGTAGACGTAGCAATAGGGCTTGGAAAAGGAGTTAAATTTGCATTTGGCAAATAGGGATCACCGGTTCCATAAGGTAAAGATCTTGTTTCGTTACTAGCAATTGTCCTGCTTTCTGCATCCGCCCCTCTTCCATAATCCAGGGCTTCTTCGCTTACAGTAAAATCGTAACTCTTGCTCACTTCTTTTCCAGTATTAGGATCAATATATGTATAAATAATTGTGTGTTCCCCAGGACTCAAGCTTTCTTTTAAACTAGCTATATCAAGCGCTAGATTGCCATTTGCATCAGTCTCCATAACTGTTTCTATAACTGCATCTGAATGAACTTCTATTTTTACTGTAATATTTGCTGGCAAATTAGCTTTAATAATTGGTTGAGTTGAGTTAATAACATTGTCACCCCTGCCACTCGCCTCATTTAACATATCTAAATCTAAGGTTCTATCTTCGTCAGTTAATGCAATGTCCTGATTTGTTGAGGTCTTAGTACTCTCTGTTACTTCTTCAGTAATTAATGAATCCTCAGCTAAATTATCAATTGATTCAATTTCTTGAACATTATTGCTCAAATCTTCAAATTCTTCATTATTCTCACCCAACAATTCTTCTCTAGTAAGTGATAGCTTATCATCTGCTTGATTAACTTCCTGCCCCATAATAATTTCTGGCACTGGCTGGGCATTTGCCAAGTCCAACACTCTACTAGTAATTGAATTCATTTCAACACCTTGAACTTTAACTGATATTACACTGTCTTCTCTTACTGCTGGATAATCATTAAGACCTAAATTAAAGGCATTTGCTAAAGAAATTGCCCAGCTGCCTGAAGATTTAACTAAAGTAGATAAAGCTCCAGCCCCTTCCAAAGTAACAAAAACAATTGCTCCTTCGCCGGGCTGGCCGTTAGCTTGACTAACCGTGCCATAGATAGTTTGATTATTGGGAGAAGCACTCCCCAGATTACTTGCTGTTTTAATTTGATATGGATTGCCAGCATTATCAAAAGTCGCTTTGCTTCCCGTACCCAATAAGTAATGATAATTTGTATTGGGTTCCAGGCCCCTAACGGTAACGTGATGTAAACGATATGGCTTAATCACTCCAGATAGTTGATCTCTATCATCACTAGCCTGTTGTTTTATATCACTGCTACCTGTCCCATATTTAATAAAGCCAATAGTTTCTTCATCAGTATAAAAGGAAACCGTAAAGGATTTATCAGTCACATTGCTAGTAAAAATATTTTTGGGAGTTGTTTCTGGTGTTGCCCTTGGAGCGAATAGACCAGTTCCATTACCAAATAAAATAATCCCCGCAATCAAAGAGCCTACTAAAAATAATAAGCCTAAAATTGTGGGTATGCCCTTTTTTCCAGGTTTTTTATCTGATTTTTTATTTTTTTTATCAGTTTTTTTTCTGTTTTTTTTACCAATTTGTTCAGTTGGAACTAATTTTTCATCACTAGCTTTAGTTTTAAGCACTGTTGGGACAACTGGCATAGATGGGGCTGTTGCGGGAGGCGCTACTGGCGGTTTACTATGTATAGTATCTTTTTGTGCAGGGCTTTGTTTGCTTTGAATAATTAGACTTGGACTTTCCACCGGGGCAATAGGGTTCTTTACAGGAGTATTAGTTTTAGCACTAACAACCTGAGGCGGCACGGGCTTGGGTAAATTTTGAGCAGTCTTTGATTGTGCTGATGAATTATCGTTTAAAACTTGCATATCAATATTAAGACACAAAAATGCCTTATTTTTACTCTATACGAATTAAAAAAAGATCACAAGGCGAAGAAAAACCAAACAAAAAACTAATCATCTTCATCTATTTCATTATTATCTATTGATGGATTGATAATGTCAGTAAAAACCCCCTGTTTACCACGTCTTTCATCTCCTGCAAGCAAATAAACATAGATCGGGAAAGAACTTAACTCTTCATCGCTGAGCGCACGCTTTTGTTCAATTAAAGAAAATACTTCTGTGTCTAGGCGTGGTACTAAAGGTTTAGCTAATTCTGTAAGCTCTTGGTCAATTTTGACTTTTTTTTGAGAAGTCAAAATACTAACAGCAGTCCAAATTAGCACAGCTAGCAAAAATAGAATTCCTACCCATAAAATACTCTTCTGACGACGTAAACGATTAAGTTCTTTTTTTAATCTAGCTTTTTCTTTATTCATTATTGATCCATTGTTGAACTTAGTATGTAATATGGTAAAGAAACTTTTAATGAAGCAGATAGGTTGTCAGATTCAGTCATTCTTTCTACCACTACCTGGTCAACGATTATTACTTGACGCAAATTCATTATTTTTTCAACAAATTCTCTAATTTGCAAATAGCTTCCAATTACTTCAATATTAATTTCTAAAAAATCTCGTTGATAATTACTAAACTCATTGCTGAGAGATCCTTCTTCAACTGTTTTAGGAACTTTTGTTAAGGACATCACATTAATTACTAACTGTCCTTCTCCAGCTAATTTTTCTAATTTCTTTAACGATTTCACCAGGTCTAACTGTCTTGGAATAGTCTCTTCCAATAGATAAAACTGGGGTTGGTAGAGTGTATATTGTTCTTGAGCACTAGCTAAACTAGCTAATTTTAGATTCATTTGTTGAGTTAACTCCTTTTTATCCTGAATTTCCTTAACTAAATCAGCCATGGTTATTAAGGTTGGACGTATAGCAAAAAGAGCAAAGAAAATTACAATTAAAATAGATAAAATAAGTTCTATTGAAACTCTAGCTACTGGCTTTTGGTAAAAATCCATTAAAACTGATGCTAGTTGCTCTTGTTTATTTTTTGCCATTATTATTTAATAATTTCCTCTGTAGAATTAGCTGTTTTAACAATTTTTGCTCTCATATCAAAGCTTAAACCTGGCAAATTTTCTCCTCTTGATTCAATTTTTTCCATAGAAACATCATTAAAATATGCTGATAATTTTACATTATTAACTAGAATATTGAGGGCTGTTTGAGACAAAGCTATGCCTGAGAAAATTACTTCATTTTGTTTAATGGTTAGTTCGTCTAAAATAATATTGCTTGGAATAGTTTCATTTAATAAAGGAAAAATTTCTATCAAATTAGACTCTTGTTGCAATTGCTCCACATCATCAATTTGTGCTTGCACAAAAAGGAAGTTTTTTTCTAAATCACTATAAGCTTCAATCGCTGTTTTTTGTTGATTAATAATGACGTTTAAATCAGTTACTTGACGATCTAAAATGAAACGAGTAAGAAAACTAAAAATTACCACCAGCTGAGTAAAAATCACTATGTAACGCCCAACCGAAACCGTCCATTTTAAAGAACGACCCAAGGCTGTCTCAAAAAAGGGGTCTTTAGGCATTAAATTGACATCTAAGACAATTGGAGCTTGTTTTTTTCTCTTGGATTTCACTCTGGGCATTAGTTACATTGTAGATTAATTTGATAGATAATAAAAGATCTTATTTAAACAATTCTTCCTCAATAGAACTGTCAAGTAAAATCTCTTGAGAATCCTCGAGCACTGGGCGCCATTTACCAAACTTAGCAATTAAGCTATTAAAGTAAGTCAATTCTCTAACATCAAATAAAATCGAAAAATAAAGATAAACTAATAAAGCAACTGTGCTAGTAGAAATAGTTAATGCTATAAGATCAATTGTTCTTGTTGTGTCAAAAATCACTTCGTCCAAAATTTTAAATGGCAAATATAAGAAGACAGCCATAAAAAAGCTAGCTAACAAGATCTTTAGTTGAGGAAAAAAGAAATCTTTAAAAGTGAAGCACTTAATTTTTTTATCTAATAAAAGTAACATTAGTAATAATTCGACAAAAGCTGTAACAGTAATTGAGATACCTAAACTAAAAACCCCCCAATTAAAAACATAAATGCCCAAAGTATTAATAATTAAATAAATAATAACTGAAATAGTACTTACCATAAAAGGAGATTTGGTATCTTTTAGTGCATAAAAGCTACGGATCAATAATTGCACCATTGCTTGAGCAGTAATAGAAATGGCAATCAAAGCCACTATCTTCCCCGTAGTAATAGTCGTTTGCCAAGGAAAATTTGCCGTACCAAAAACTAAACGCACAGCTGGAACACGTAAAATCAGCAAAAGCACTGAAGCAGGCATAGCTAAAAAGGAGATTTGATTAAGAGATTGCAAAAGTAACTGATTAAATTTTTTCCTATTAATAGCAGCTGACTCCTCTGATAAAAAGGGGAAAGAAGCCTGACTAATTGGCACGCCAAAGAAACGAATTGGCAAAGTCATTAGACGACGGGCTAAATTAATAATTACAAAACTCAAGTCACCAATACTAGTAGCAAAAAAACCCATGGCTAAATTTTGCAATTCACCAACTCCAACAGACATTAAACGTGGAGGCATCATTTTAAATAGTTTTTTTACTCCAATAAAGCGCCAATCAAATAAAGCTTGCCAACGATAACCAATTTTTAAAATTAAAGGAAATTGAATGAGCATGTGAAGAGCTGCTCCAATAACCACGCCTAAGCCCGCAGCATAAATACCAAGATATTTGGCAAAAAATAAAGAACTAAGAATGATGCCTAGGTTATAAATTAAAGGGGCTATGGCTGGAACAATAAAGCGCTGATAAGCCTGTAGGATTCCTGTTAAAAAATTAGAAATAGCAAAGAAAAATTGAGCAAATAACATTATTCTTGTTAGATTAACAGCAACATTTACTTGTTCAGGAGTAAATTCGATACCGGTTCGAGCCAGAGTAATCTGCCGAGCGAAGATGAAAGCAAGAATAGAAAAAAAAGCAAAAATTAATAAAACTAAATTCATCACTATTGAAGTAAATTGAAAAGCTTTCTTTTTATCTTTCCTCTTCAATTCTGTAAATAGCGGAATAAAAGCAGCTGATAGTGCCCCGAGAACAATTAGTTGAAAGAGCAAATCAGGAATCTGAAAAGCGATCTGAAAAGCTTCATAAGCCTGCTGACTACTAACATTATTAAAAAAAAGTTTAATTAGCACCCTCTCCCTCAACAAACCCAATAGTGAAGAAGAAATATTTGCTGCTGTAATAATAAATGCCGCCGATAAAATTGAGTTTTGCTTTTTAGCTAACCACTGCGAATTGGCTTTGAAAATTTTATTAAAAGAAATCATAGGCTTAGTTCAATTATAGAAAGAATTAGAAGAAAAGGAAATCCAAGATTTAATTAGAAGAAATTAGAGAAAACTTGTATGATTATATCTTTTCTTGTATAATCACCTCTTGTTAAATTGAAAAAAGGAAACATCAATGCCAATTTTAAAAAGTGCTAAAAAAGCACTAAGAATCAGCAAGAAAAAAAATATTGTTAATCGTAAAATAAAGTCTCAGGTTAAAACAGCTACAGATCAAGTAAAAAAAGAACCTAAGCAAAAAAACTTGTCCCTGGCTAGTAGTAAAATTGATCGAGCTGTTAAAAAAAACTTGATTCATAAAAACAAAGCAGCCCGCATCAAATCTAGACTTGCCAAGCTTAAAAGCAAATCCTAACAATGGCAAAGCTCTCTAGAATTAGAAATTTTTCTATCATTGCACATGTGGATCACGGTAAAACTACCCTAACCGATGTTTTTTTACGTTTAACAAATGCTGTTAGTAAAAGTAAATTTCATGAACGAATGATGGATTCCAACCCCATTGAACAAGAAAAAGGGGTCACCATTAAGTTAGCACCGGTGCGAATGGATTATCAGGGCTATGTTCTTAATCTAATTGATACTCCAGGACATGTTGATTTTGCTTATGAGGTTAGTCGTTCCTTAGCTGCTTGCGAAGGTGCTGTTCTATTAGTTGACGCCAGTCAGGGAGTGCAAGCTCAAACTTTAGCTAATTATCAAAAAGCTAAAGATCTTGGTCTAACTATTATCCCAGTCATCAATAAAATTGATTTACCATCTGCTAATATTGAGCAATGTTTGTTAGAAATGATGGAAATCTTTAATTTAAAAGAAGATGAAATTTTACAAGTCAGTGCTAAAACAGGACTGGGTGTAGAAAAAATTTTAGAAGCAATTATTGAGAGAATTCCAGCCCCACAACTAACACTTGTTCAGGAAAGAAAACCTAATAATCAAGGCGCTAGTAAAGAAAAAAAAGGAACTCAAGCACTGATTATTACTTCAAAATTTGATAATCACCAGGGAGCAATTGCCTACGTCAGAGTTGTTAGGGGCCAAATTAATAAGGAAAGTTTACATTTAATTTTCACTAACACTAGTTTTAATCCAATAGAAATTGGTGTTTTCACTCCTGATCCTACTAAAAAAGATTTTCTAACAGCGGGAGAAGTGGGCTACATTGCTACAGGATTAAAAGATACCAGTCAATTAAAAATTGGCGACACCATTACTAGTGTTAAAGAGAAAAAATACGCCAGCCCTTTAGCTGGATATCAAGAACCGCAGGCAATGGTTTTTATGGAACTTTATCCAATTGATAGTAAAAATTACACTGAATTAAAAGAAGCAATGGCTAAATTGAGCTTGCATGATAGTGCTCTCCAATATCAAGCCACTAATTCTGTAGCTCTGGGCAACGGTCTTAGAGTAGGATTCTTGGGAATTTTTCACGCAGAAATCGTTAGGGAAAGACTCTTAAGAGAGTTTTATTTAGAATTGATTAGTACTGCTCCTTCAATCACTTATCAAATAGTTACGGCAAATCAAGAAAATATACTAATTAACAACCCTGCCGAACTCCCAGAAGCTGGTCGAATTAAAGAAATTAGAGAAGCAATCTGTCAATTAAATATTTTTAGTCCAGAAGAATATTTGTCTGAGATCATGAAATTTTGCCAAGAAAGAAGAGGTGAATTAAAAAATAGTCTACGAACTGCCAATCGTAATCAACTTAAATATGAAATTCCTTTTGCTGAGTTAGTTAATGACTTTCATGATCAGCTAAAATCAATAACTTCCGGATTTGGCTCAATGGATTACCGCTTCAGTCATTATCAAGCAGTCGATGCAGTTAAAGTCGATATTTTGATTAATTTTGTCAATATTGAAGCTCTTAGTTTTATTACCATCAAGGGAAATGCTGATAAAAAAGCTAGAGCCATTGTAAAAAAACTTAAGGAAGTTATCCCTAGACACATGTTTGAGATTCCTATTCAAGCAGCGATTGGCGGTAAGATTATCTCTCGAGAAACTATTAAAGCTTTCCGCAAGGATGTAACCGCTAAACTATATGGTGGTGATCGTACCAGAAGAATGAAACTGCTTAAAAAACAGAGTAAAGGTAAAAAAAGAATGAAGCAGTTTGGCAAAGTTGAACTTAACCAAGAAGCTTTTTTAGCTGTTTTAGAAAATTAAAACAAGCTAGGTTCAAATCTTAGATAACGAACATTAGCTTCACTACGCAATGTTTCTAGCCATTCTTGTTGGGCTTCAGCTCGTTTTTCCTGAATTACTTGAGCTTCGATGTCCTCTTTCATGTCCTCGAAGCTTGCATCTTCACCTAGAAACTCTTTATTAGTTTCAAAATAATCCATCACTTCCTCTTCAGTGATTTGAATTTTATCAGCTAAGATTTTATCAACTTGAAGATTGAGTTTGATATCCTTCTCTACGTCAGCTCTAGTTAAATTTTGCATTGCTAATATATCATCTAAGTCTTGATCCTGTGCACTCAAGCTCTCTTCAATTTCAGTCATTTGATCAGTAATTTCCTGTTCATCAACTGTAATACCAGCTTCTTTTATAGCTTGATTTACTAATTCCATAGTAACTAAAGAATCTAAAACTTGACTAGCGCCTTGTTTTTCTAATTCATTTATTACTTTAAAACGAGTAATGGGTTTGCCATTAACCATAGCTACGATAACTTGATCTCGAAGAAACCATATGGCTAGAATCATTAATAATATAATAATTGGCCACAAAACTTTTTTAGATTTTAAATCCTTAACAAGAACTTTTTCCTCTTTAACAAGCTCTTCACTTTTTTTACTAACAATTTTTTTAGTACTAGCAGTTTTTTTAGCACTAGCAGTTTTTTTAGCACTAGCAGTTTTTTTACTTGTTGGCTTTTTGCTAATAGTCTTTTTTTTGCTTGCCGGAGACTGAGTCTTTTTAGTTTTTTTAGCTGGCATATCAACCTTTCTCTTAATTAAAAAATCTGATTTATTAATTTTATCTCGTAAGAAAAAATCAGACTGTATCAAAGTTATCATTTTTTTTAAGAAAATGCTAGGGGAAAACTCATTATTATTAATAATAATGTATAATAATTATTGATATAATTAGATTTGGATAAACTAATGACTAAAAAAAGACAAATTGAAGATTATTCGGAAGTAATGAAGCATGAAACTTCAAGCAACAATTATTTAAAATCTTATATCCCAAAGCCCAGTAAAATCTCCTTTGAAATACAGGATCGTGATGAAGAAATAATATTGATTTTACGTCAACATCCAATCACTCAAGTAAAAAGCATTTTTATTTTGCTTTTTTCATTCTTATTTGTACCTAGCTTGCTCAAGGTTTCCGGATTGATTGATTTTCTGCCCGAAAAATTCAGATTTGCTTTTTATGCTTTTATTTTTATTCTTTTTCTTGGAATGACCTTTCGTAGTTTTTTAATCTGGTTTTTTAATGTTTATATTATTACAGATGAACGAATCATTGATGTTGATTTTTTATCAATGATTTATAAAAATATTTCTACTGCTAAAACTGAAAACATTGAAGATGTGACTAAAAACACTTCTGGAATAATGGCATCACTCTTTGATTATGGCACGATTTACATCCAAACCGCCGCTGCAAAAAATGAATTCGAATTTGAACACGTACCACATCCCGCTAAGGTAGTTAAATTATTAAATGAATTAGTGATAGAAGAAGAAAGAGAAAGAATAGAGGGGAGGGTTAATTAGTGCCAGAATTAATAATAGATCAAAATTTTATTTCAATCTTATTCAAAGCGTTTTTTGTGATTGGAGCATTTTTTTATCTCATTTATTCTGGAGTGGTGGCTAAGCAAATTGTAGTCATGAAAAAAACTTTGATTACTGGCTTTAGCAATATAATCACTTTAATCGGCTTAATTAATTTAATTATGGCCGCTCTTTTGCTCTTTGCTTTTATTCTTTTTCTCTGAAAAGTTTCAAAATAAACAAAAAAACCCTTTGTTCTGGCCTCGACCTATCTTCGCAAGGGGAAACCCCTAACTATTGTCAGCGCTGAGACGTTTCAAGACTCTGTTCGGGATGGGAAGAGTTGGGACCATCTCGCTCCAGAGACCAGAACAAAAGGTTTTTTAATTTAGTCTGTTAATTATATAACACAACTGTGCTTAAACATGTGAAGAAGTCAACTGTCGTCCAATAACGGTCTTCGAAATTAACGAAGACTGATTAGTAATTTATTCAATCGACACTTAGTATTGCTAGGCTTAATATGTCACCATACTTACACCGGCAACCTATCAACGTGGTGGTCTCCCACGGGTCTAATGGAGAAAGTTAATCTTGGGTGGGGCTTCTCGCTTAGATGCTTTCAGCGATTATCCTTAAGGGATGTAGCTACCCTGCGGTGCGCTTGACAGCAACAACAGGAACACTAGGGATTCCCTCATCTCGGTCCTCTCGTACTAGAGATAAATTCCCTCAACTTTCTAACGCTAACACCGGATAGAGGCCGACCTGTCTCACGACGGTCTGAACCCAGCTCGCGTACCGCTTTAATTGGCGAACAGACAAACCCTTGGGAGCTTCTTCACCCCCAGGATGCGATGAGCCGACATCGAGGTAGCAAACCGCGCCGACGCTAGGGACGCTTAGGCGCGATGACTCTGTTATCCCCGGAGTAGCTTTTATCCGATAAGCCCGGCACCTTCCATAAAGTGCACGAGGATCACTATAACCTGCTTTCGCATCTGCTCGGCCCGTATGCCTCACAGTTAAGCACCCATATGCTATTGCACGTACAGTCTGATTTCCATCCAGACTAAGGGTACCATTGCGCGCTTGCGTTACTCTTTAGCAAGCAACCTCCCCAGTTAAACTACCTGCCAGACAGTGTCCTTGACTAAGTTTGCATTAGTCTTAAGTAAGGTCTTATATATAAAACGAGTGGTATTTCACTGATGTTCCATCACTAAATGAAGGAACTCCCACCTATCCTAAACAATTCCATATATAAGACCAGTGCCAAGTTGTAGTAAAGCTTCACGGGGTCTTTTTGTCCTGGTGTTAGTAGGCCGCGTCTTCACGGCCATCTCAATTTCGCCGAGTAGTAGTTCAAGACAGTATGAGGCTCGTTGGGCCTTTCATGCGCGTCACCAATTAAGTGACAAGGTACTTCGCTACCTTAGAACAGTTATAGTTACTGCTGCCGTTCACTGGGGCTTCTATTGAAAGCAATTAGTAAACTAATCACCCTCGCAATTAACCTTCCAGCACCGGGCAGGTTTCAGCCCGTATACTTCCCCTTGCGGGTTTGCACAGACCTGTGTTTTTGGTAAACAGTCGGCCTCATTTCTTTCGCTGCGCCCCATCTTGCGACGGGGAGGGCATTTCCCAAAGTTACGCCCAGCTATTTTGCCGAATTCCTTAAACTACTTTCTCTCGCTCTCCTTGGTCTACTCGACCTGTCCACCTGTGTCGGTTATCGGTACGATTTGATACAGTTCTCCTTGCGAAGCTTTTCCAGGATAATGAAATCACGCTGATCAACACTCACGCAGAGTATTGACCTATCACAACTTGAATAAACGCCTAATCGGATTTGCCTGACTAGACTGTCTTGTTGATTGGATGCAAAATTCACTTTTGCACCAGCGCTATCCATCATCGTCCCTCCCCAAGTAATAATGATCTGTACCAAGGACTGGAATATTAACCAGTAATCCATCGACTACCCTCCGTCTGAGACGGGGCTTGTCTTAGGGTCGCCTAACCCGCACACGACGAACGTGGGTGCGGAAACCTTGGACATTCGGAGTTGAAGATTCTCACTTCAATGACGCTACTTATGCCAGCATTCTCACTTCTGATCGCTCCAGCAGCTCCTTACGGGCTACCTTCAAAGCACACAGAACGCTCCCTTACCACTCACTCTAGTAAACTAGAGCAAATCCTAAGCTTCGGTTAAACATTTGAGCCTCGTTAAATTTTCGGCGCATAAATCCTACGGCTAGTGAGCTGTTACGCTTTCTTTAAAGGATGGCTGCTTCTGAGCCGACCTCCTAGTTGTCTTAGGATCTAAACTTCCTTTTCCACTAAATGTTTATTGGAGACCTTAGCTGTAGGTCTGGTTTGTTTTCCTTTAGCTCCTGGAACTTAGCTCCCAGGTGCTGAGTGCTGCGAAACACAAAATTGGTATTCGGAGTTTGACTAGACGCTCACGGTTTCCCATAAGACGCCCGATCAGTGCTCTACCCCCAACTCTGCTTAACGCAACCCTATACCTAAATATATTTCAGGGAGAACCAGCTATTTCCGGGTTCGATTGGCATATTACCCCTAACCACAGCTCATCCGAGCATCTTGCAGCATACAACGGTGCGGACCTCCTTAGGGCTCTCGCCCCAAATCATCCTGGCCATGGTTAGCTCACTCCGGTTTCGGGTCATTTACTAGTTACTATAAACGCTCTATTCAAGCTCGCTTTCACTACGGCTTCGACATGGCAATGTCTTAACCAAGCAACTTAGCAAATACTCACTGGCTCATTCTTCAATAGGCACGACATCACAAGATAAATCCTGCTTTGTCTGATTGTTAGCAAATGGTTTCAGGTACTATTTCACGGGGCCTTCCGCCCTTCTTTTCACCTTTCCCTCACGGTACTCGTTCACTATCGGTCTTGTTTGATATTTAGCCTTGGAGTATGGTCACCCCAGATTCAGAAAAGAGTTTGCCGTCTCTTAACCTACTCAGGAACATCTTATGTCAGTTTTTGTTTTCGTATACCCGGCTTTCACGGTCTTTGGCCAATTATTCCACATTGTTCTACTAACAATCACTGTCCAATATTAGAGTCCTACAACCCCAGAAAAATCTGGTTTGGGCTAATTCCTTTTCGCTCGTCGCTTACTAAGGAAATCTCATTCGTTTTCTTTTCCTGTGCTTACTTAGATATTTCAGTTCAGCACGTACCCCCCCAAACAATAAATTGCTTGGGCCACCTTGTAAACAAGGCGGGGTTACCCCATTCGGACACCGCCGGATCATAGCTTTTTGGGAGCTACCCGACGACTTTCGCGCCCTACGCGTCCTTCTTCGGTCAAACAAGCCAAGGCATCCACCTTTTGCTTTAAGTTATAAATTACGAATCATTGAAGTCTTCATTTTTTTCTCGACTATTATTGAATAACAGTTGATAAAATTCTTCACATGTTAAAGAACAGTTGCTTGCCGACCTGTTACGTTGGTGGCTACTTATTAGCCTCTAGAAGTTTCGTTAAGAAAACATCCAAAGCCTAATAAGCAAACACCAATGTTAATTTAAGATGGTGGACCCTAAGGGGCTCGAACCCTTGACCTCCACATTGCAAATGTGGCGCTCTAAGCCAACTGAGCTAAGGGCCCAATTTATAGCCGCTGTCAAAGACCACTTCTTCTATTTGATTGAAACGGAGGGAATCCTTATGGTTAAACCTATATAGGATTGTCGCGAAGGATTGTAATTATAAAATTAAAGGAAGTAGAATGCAAGGGCAAATTGATTAATAATCTATCTATAATAGCTGAGCTCGCTGGCCGATTTCTTCCTCAAGTAATTCTCTATCTTTGCCATACTTAAGACGAGAAAGTTTTTTAATCAATTCAGCTAATTTTGGATTCATTTGAGCTTCTTGAGCTTTGATGTCTTTTAACAGTGACATACTAAAAGCACTAACGGGCTGATTATCGACAATAGTTTTAACATAAGCGTGGTATTTTTCTACGTTAGCTAAATCAGTTTCACTAAAAGTAGGGGCAAATTCATGTTGTAAAAAATTGGCGTCAGTTACTCCTACTCTAAAAGTTACCATCGTGCCCACGTTACCGAAAACAGCATTTTTAATATCTTCCTCAATCTGACCTATAAATTGATTAGCCACTATTAAATTCAGTCTATATTTTCGGGCTTCAGACAAAATTGAAGCAAAGTCTTCAGTAGCAAAATTTTGAAATTCATCTACATAAAGGAAAAAATCATTGCGCTGATCCATAGGAACATTCTGCCGACTCATAGCCGCTGTCAAAATCTTTGGCACCAAAATTAAACCTAAAAATTTAGCGTCTTCCTCACCAATTACTCCTTTGCTTAAATTACATAAAATAATCTTCTTCTCATCCATCGCTTGACGAAAATCAAAAGAACTTTCACTTTGCCCAATAATATTACGCATAGTTTTATTGGTCACAAACCGACCGAATTTGGAAACAATGTAGTCCAACACTTCTGATTTATGAAAATCACTAGTACTAGCTATCTGATCAGTCCAATAGCGCTTAACCATGGGATCTTTCACAAAAGGTAGATAGTCTTCTACATATTTCGCATCAGTTAAAATTCTCACCAACTCAATAAAAGTTGCTCCTGGCTTAGACATGATCGTCAACATGCCGTTGCGAATAGCATGCTCAAAACGTGGACCAACAATACCTGTGCGGTGAGGATCATAGAGCTTATACATTAAACCGATCACTGCGCTCGCCATAAACTGCTGTTGCTCGTCATTATGAGCCTCCATTATATTCATGCCTAGGGGTCGCTCGGTATCAGCTGGATTAAAATAAATTACATCTTCAGCTCTCTCAGAAGGCATTAATTGTAATAAATCTTCAACTAGATCACCGTGGGGATCAATTACTGCTACTCCATGTCCGGCCCTAATATCTTGCAGAGCCAAATCCTTAAGAAATTCAGACTTACCAGTGCCAGTTTTGCCAATAATATAAGTGTGGCGACGACGATCCTCAAGGGACATGTGTATGCCTCGCTCCACACCTCGATATTTTGATTTTCCTAAATATAATCCTTTAGTAGGAATTTTATTAGAAGCTGGAGCACTTTTAGCACTCAACCAACGAATGTGGTGCGTTTCTACTGTTTTGTTAGGAAAATGCATGATGGTAGCTAACTCTTCAGTATTAAGAATAATCTTTTTAAAAGAAAAAAAAGATAAATAACGATAAATAAAATCGATCATAAAAAGACGTTTGAAAAAAATCTTAGCTCGTTTAAAACTGTTATAAGGAGAAGAAAATTGCGAAAAAGCGCCAATTAAGTTATTGAGATGGGCCTTTGCAGTCACATCATTGTTTGCCGAAACCACCATCCGAATAGTAATTTTAAAACCAGGTTTACTGGTTTTAGTATTAATTGCTTCAACTTCTTTAGGGTCATGGGTGAAGCTGGCTGTATCAGGATTGGCTTCTTGTTTTTTTTGTTTTTGATTATATCGAGCTCCTTTTTTTTGCCAGCTTTTGCCAGCTGCTTGAAGCAAGATTTGCAAAGTAGCCCCTTCACCATCTCCCATTTTCGATAAAGCACTGCTAATTAAAGACAAACCATCAGTAGCCAAATCTTTATAAGTCTTAATGGGATAGAAGCTAGCTTTTTCTAATTTCAGTTCACTAAAGGCTACTCGACCAGTATCATTAAATATATTAACTTCATCAACTTCTGTGATCGCTGCAGAAGGATAAGCGCCGTTAATTTGTTTTTCTACTAAATCTTGGATCTGGCTTGGACAAGTGACATAAAAAGCAATATCTTCCTTCATCCCAACAATTTCAAAACCAATAGTTTCTTCTGGTTCTAAAAAAGAGAGAGCCCCAACTTTCTTCAGTGAATAAAGACCGGCAAACATCTGTTCAGCCGCATCAATCTTAATTTCATTGCTTTTTGGTAATTTTACTAATAAGGTAACAAAATTGAGAGCATATTTTTCGCGGCGTCTATTCTTAATAAAAACACCTAAAAGATAAATTAAAAAAGCTACTATAGCAGACAATATAAAGATCGTAAAAAATCTAAGGACAATAACATTGGCTTGGGATAGTAATTGATCTCCTTGTGGTGACATACTTGATTGCTTTATTCTAGCAAGTTTTAAACGTCTGTGCCATTCTCGACTTCTTCTTTATATAATACTGCGCCGGCAAAAATCTTTTTTATTTTATCTGCCCATTCAGCCAACCAACGTAAGCTAAAATGAATACTCTTTTTTTTAGCTAAGTGTTGTTGTCTCTCAGTAATGGGTAAGACTACTACTGGTTTAACTTGAGGAGAAGCAGTCTGTGCTTGATCGGCCAAATTATCTATAGCGGCCTGTTGTTTTTTTATTGATTCTTGTTCCTCTTGCTCTTTGTCGACTTCTTTAATTTCAGCTAATTCCTGACCAAGTTCTGCTAATTCAGCTGATTCACTTGATTTAATTACTTCGGCCACCGGCCCTTGTTCTTTGGGTAGTTTCTGCTCACCTACTAATTCTTGATTTGTAGTTGACTGAACTTCCTCTTGAAAGGAATTTTCCGAATCTGATAAATTAGTCACTGGTTCAAGAGTAGCGACACTTGCTGCTTGATCTAATTCTTTTTGGCGTGAGCTGCGAGAAGACGATTCTGTTGGAGCTAAACGCTGACTTTCTACTTCTCCGATGGCTTCTTCAAGTAAATTTAAAGCTTGATAATTAGATAATAATTTTGACTGCTTCTTATCTGATAAAGATTGAGCAATTAAAAACTGAGCTAATTTAGGATATTTTTTCAAATCAATATTTTGTAATAATGAAGTCGAAGCTCGATCGTTAGGCATACAATCATCATACAAGTTTTTGCTTGAAGAAAAAAGAG